>VEPM01000047.1 GCA_012026795.1 Candidatus Methanoperedens sp. | reverse complement strand
GTGTTGGAGATGGCGTTGTAGTGTCTTCAACCACGATATCCACCACGCGTTCAGAGAAATTTGCTATATACATCATTGCCTGCATACGGTTCCCGCCGGGTGTGGTAAGCCAGAAAGAAGATTCTTTTGCATCATACAGTTCCTGCTCGGTCATGACCTGCCTCATTGGCTTATTATCAAGGTATAAGCGCATTCTCTGATTTTCGTTCCACACTAAAGAACTATTATCTATATTCATCATAACAAATTTCCCTGAAGGGTCTGTGGAATTAATTGTCATCCTCATACGATTTTTTTCCATGGATCTTATCATGACGTTCATATTCTCGGAATAGTCAACAATGGAATATTTATCCGACATACCCACAGAAACCTCTGCTCCTGCCCTGTTTTTCATCATTTCTCCCATGAATTTCTGATGCATCCCGTCCACCGGCATATTCACAGGCACGGCCCTGAAAATAACATTTCCCTTGCCCGGTCCGATCCTGACCGCTCCCCCGTCAATACTTATGGAGGTAGAGTTCGTTGAAGCGATATATGCTGTCAAATTACCCGTCTCTATTTTCACTACATTATCTTCCTTTGAGGCATTCACGCCGTCCGCAAGATCAAAAGTGACAGTTGTATCTGCTTTTGCCCTGATGTTGATTACCGAGGCAGGATTATCATGCAATTGCATCACAACAGAACCGTCTTTGCTTACGATTCTTGTGAGGGAGCCCAATGTTGTTGAATCTTTAAAGTCAAAGTTGGCGATTTTTATAGAATCAAAGACTGTAATGCCGGAAATGCCGTAATTCATCACAGCTCCCGTGCTATTATCCACAGAAAAAGTCACATAGTTCCCGTAGCTGTTTCCCTCGCTGTGCATAAATCCCATTCCCGCCATGCCTTCCTGGTTTCGCATTTCATGGCCTTTATTCATCATATCTTTTGCGATTCCACGCATCATTTCGTCGCCAATCATGCCAGTGCCCATCATATCTTTTCCACCCATCATGCCGCCACCCATCTGGCCATAAACAGGCATGGACAGCATGAAGACAGCAAGCACAACAATTGCTGTTTTTATTGATAGTTTCATATTACCCTCCCTTAACTTTATAAAATAACATCTCTTTTTTAGTTAATAACTGCTTCGGGTGCATTTTTATGGACTCACAGTAAAGGATGCGATCATGCCTGCCTCCGCATGTTCTGGTATGTGGCAGTGCATCAACCATTCTCCCGGGTTGGTGAATTCAACGAGAATGTCTATGGTACTTCCTGCAGGCACGAGGAGAGTATCCTTCCACACTAAATTATCATTGGATTTTCCATCCTGTGCCAGAACAAGGAAGCGCTGTCCGTGCAGGTGTATAGGATGCTGCATGGGATGCATCGATGTTGGATCGTTGAATATCCTGATCTTCTTTATGTCGCCGGCATTTACCTGGTAGTTGGGTTTCTCTTCCCCACTAACATTGCCCTTGATAATCCATTTCACATTCTCGCTTGTTGACATGCTGTTCATCATAGCCATATCTTCATCCTCGTCCCACTCTATTGGCTCAACAGCCATCATCATGTTTTCAAGTTCCCTTGCAAGCTCTTCGTCGAGGATATCAATAGTGAGATCAAGCTTATAATCCGGCGCTATGGAACGATATTTTTTGAACGGTGCTATATCGCCGATCACATCGTAATTTTTCTTAAGGATCGAGAAACTTGTTGATCCCATATTGAAAGATGCATCATCAGAGACCTTCACTGTGCCAAGTACGTATGTCTTCACCGTGTTATTCTGTTCTGGAATGTTATTAAGAATCCGGAACGTGCCAGGCTTATCAAAGAGAACGTCTACAATGTACCGCTCTCCGACGCTGAGTACTACAGAGTCCACAAAAGTTTCTTTTTCATATCTTCCTGAATCTCCTCCGATTAATTTCATCTTGGTGTTTTCGATTGAGAAATTAAATGTTCTCGTATTTGCTGAATCTGTAAGATAGAACCGCACAACTTCGCCCTTTCTCACATTCAGTTGATAATCCGCCTCTCCATTGATCAGCATGATATCCCCTAATCGTCCTGTCAGAGTGAAATCTGTGTAATTTCTGTTAAAAGGGTAGATATCGCCATTCATAAATTTGATATCATCGAGAAACAGAGCCGCCTCTTTATCCACTGAACCGCTCATGTGGTGGGCAGGTTCAACAAGTATATTCCCGTAAAGTCCCATCTCCTGACCTATATCATCTCTTATATGAGGATGATACCAGTAGATGCCCTCATCGGGGAAATCTAACTTGTAGAGAAAGCTTTCTCCTGGCTTGACAGGTTCTTGCGTAACGACGGGAACCCCGTCAAACCTGTTCTCCAGCCTCAAGCCGTGCCAGTGGACAGTAGTCTCTATATCAAGGTTATTTGTAAAATTAACATAGATGCTGCTGCCCTGCTTAACCTTTATCAGGGGTCCAGGTATCTGACCGTTGTAGCCGTACATGCGAACAGTGCTGCCATTAATACTTTTTACAATTGGATTTGCCTCAAGTGCAAAGGTTGCACCATCTTGGATAAGGTTGCGGCCCCTATCCATCATATTTTGATTCATCATGGTATCCATCTGTTGGTCATTTTGAGACGCGAAAACCGCTGGTAACTCCAGAAAAGCTGCTGCTGTTAATAACATTAGCGTAATTATCAATTTTTTATTCATTTATTTACCTCCATTTTTCCTCAAAGTACTCTATCCTCCTCTATTTATGCAGTTTTTGATTTAAATTCATAAAAAAATCACCAAAATTTTTTTTAAAAAATTTTCGGCCATATCAGGATAACTATGCCAAGAATCATAAACAGGGACCCAGCCCAGAGAACATTTACCAGCGGCATCACTTCCACACTGAGACTGATCGAAGAAGGGTTTAATGCATCCTCAGTATAATGCATCAAAATATCTGCAAACAATGTCCTGTGAATAAGGAGTTTATGTAAATAGCCGGATCTTTCACTTTTTGATAAACTGACCGTGCCTGACCCATGCGGATACCCATTTTTGTAGATATTCAAATTTAATACCTGTTCCGACTCCACTTGCACTTCCCTTTGCGCTTTTACACTGGTGCTGATATCCGTTACAGCCGCGCTCCATACAGTATCCATGCCCTTTGGAATATTTAGTTCCATAGGTGTATAATCGATAGTGGTTTTTGTACTGAAAGACGTGGATACAATTGCTCCAAGCACAATAAAAATAAATCCCGCATGGATAAACCCTATACCAATATTACTACATGAAAACCTGTGTTTGCCGCGAATAAATTTGAAAAATATACCTCCAACAGCAAAAAGAGAAATTGGTATATAAGAAATTACAGATACAGATCCAATAGATCTTTCAAGAAACATCTGCTGATTGAATCCTGAAGCCGTGTCAAGGAGAGTGGGTGTCCCGGGGAAGAACGCAGTAACAGCGCCTATAAAGACCACCGAGGGCATTATGATCTGGAGAACTTTTGGTTTGACTGCACCCTGAAGCAGACAATATCCCGTAAGCGCTGTCAGCAGCAGTATTATGGGAAAACTCCAGAAATTATAGACTTCTTCCGGTATCAAGATTTGATCTCCGAAAACCTTCTCTGAGATTAAGGCATGTGTGATGCCCCAGAAAGGGATAAAAGCCAGCATACACAACAATAAAATAGTTGCATGGAATGAAGTGCGAAGTGAGTGCAGGTTCTTCAATGTCATTTTCCAGCCGGATTCCTGTGATTTCCTCCTCAGGATTAAAATTAGTGTAATAATTATGGCTAATGACATTGCAACGAACAATATGATCCACATATCGCTCCCCAGGAAATTGTGTTCTGAACCCCGCACCCCTTTTCGCGAGAAGAACATTACATAGAAGCTCAGGATAAATACTGAAGCAGATAACAGCGGAGCGGTCGTATCATACTCCCGGAAGTTGCGCTGGTGCCTGGTGATAGCATGCAGCGCAGCAGTCAGGACAAGCCATATTACGAGTGCGCCTGATTGGGCCGGGTCCCATCTCCAGAAGCCGTCCCAGCCGACTGTCTCATATGCCCAAGCACCACCTGTCGCCATCGCAAGGGATAAGAACAGCCATGAAGCTCTTCCCCACGACCTTGCAGTGCCGACCCACTCTTTTTCCCCTGAATAGAGGTAGGTAATTGCAGCGGCAAATAGAATAATTCCTGCCGCATATGCCACTAATACCAGGGGCGGATGGACAAGTAACCAGGGGCTTATCAACTTCGGACTCAAACCATGACCTGATAAAATGCCTGCATCTGATGCGCCGGGCGTGGGTTTAAAAGGCGAGTCCATAAGGGTAGTTAATAAAAATAGAATTTCAATGCCCATAACTATGTATAATATCTTCCGTGCGAATCCATTATTCTCCTGATTTTTTATATGAAATAGCAAAATACAAAGCATGGTAGCCCATGCCAGCAGCAGCTGCATGCCCTCTTTCCCTGTCCACACGGCTGCAATCCTGTATGCGAAGTTCAGGTCTCCACTGTAAGTGAATACATAATTTACGCTGAAATTATTCAAGATAAAATAGTAAACAAGAAGCAGGACTGAAGATGAAATAGAAAGAAACGCCATGCCCAGCCCATGTATAAAATATCTGCTATTGAATTTACATATTAATATTGAGGCTATCAAAGCAAGTAATCCGATCAGTAAGAGTATATCCCCTGTTTCCATAGTATTATTTCCTAAATTTTTTAAATATGTATATTAATACAAGTCCGCCCACTATCAGGAACACTACTTCCCAGTGCCTGAACAAATACTGTGGGCCAATCTTTTTATTTATCACGAATGGTGCGGGTTTCACATCTCCCCACCTGCCTTTTGAATCCTGCGCGTGCACAGAAACTATATGCGTGCCCTCAGTCAGGCCGGTTGTATCAATATCTGCAAACGCTTCCCTTACCTGGCCGCTGGCAAGCTCTTTTCCAAGGGTCAGGTTCCTGCCGCTTCCACCCTCTCCGATAGTGTCGATAAAGTACTCCACATTCATAATACTGTCATCCCATCCTGAGACTGCCAGGGCACTGATGGAGATGTTATCGCCTGCATAGCTTTTCCGCGGGACAAGAACTATATCTTTGATATATGGGACACCGGTTGATTTTTGTAGCATATGCAGGGCTATCGGGGTATCCCCGCCGTGGCAGAGGGTGCAATCAGAAGCGTTCCTGTGCGGGGGATATGTCAGGTTTGTTGCTCTAAATGGCGGCTCACCACCGTATTTTACATGGCAGTCCGAGCACTTGTTCACCCTTGTGCCATTACTCCAGTTATTCCAGCCCGGCGACTGGATTGTACCTGCCGGGAACTCGCTGTAATGGAATTTTTCCTTCCCGGTAGCGTTGTGGCAGGAGTCGCACGATAATATTAATGTCTCATTTGTTTTTATCCCTGGCTTTGAGAACTCCTTACCAGGTCCTGTCAGGTTATGGAACTGGTTTTTTATTTCATTGTGGCATACGCCGCAGGTGAGGGTTTTGTTGATTTTTTCTACAATCAGACTGCTGTAGTGCGAGGCATCGTAGCCTGAATGGCAGGTCGTGCATGTTACATTCTGCACTGTCTGCTTTACGTGCGTATTATGGCAATCAGTACACTGGGCACCGCTGCTATCCACAACCCTTCCAACTGGTCTCTCCCACGCAAGAGTAGGTTTATGGAACCTGCTCACCCTGCCTGAATCGTGGCATGTCTCGCAGTTCAATTTCATTCCAAGTTCAGAGTGTTCTGTCCGGTTGCCATGAATAAGACGCGGGATTTGAACAACGGGCTTATAGGGAAATCTTCCCCCCGGGCTGTGGCAGTCAGAGCAAAATATCCGTGACAGGTTGTTATCCTGTGAAGCATTATTCCGGTACAGGAGGTTTTTAGTGAGTGAGCTGTTGTGGATAGTAGTGTTGGCCGCATTGTGGCACAATTCGCATGAGATGCTGGCATTCCGCGCGGTCGTATTCGCCCGTCCTTCTGGCGCTCCGGGATAATGTGTGCGGATAATGCCACTGGCCCCGTATTTTTCTACGGCATCTTCTTTTGTATGGCATTTGACGCATGTTCTCTCAGCAGGAATTGTAAGATTTACATCGTGCAATGTTTTTCCTGTTCCGTGGCAATCAATGCATGAACCGTTTTTAGCATGGGAAAATACCAGGGATGCGTTCCCCCATTTTGTGGCATTTGCAGGGTTCCCGTGGCATGAGAGACAATCTGTTGAATTATATGTTATATTTGCCGGGTAATGCGAAACATTGGCTTTTGAATTATTAAACCCGGATTTTACAAGACTGTTGCCGTGGCATTTCTCGCAGTTTATTTTCAGGGTCAGGTTTTCCCCGGCTTTTGTGTGGGCTCTGACACCTGGTGCGTTATAAGAAGTATTAAATGAATGGCATGAGGCGCATGACCTTGGCGCCAGGTATTCTTCAGGATGGGTCACAGGCATTGTGCCATTGCCGTGACATGCCCAGCAGGCTTTGTTGATCTGATCGATTACTCCCCTGCTTTCTGTTCTATTATTGAGGTTCGCATGGACGCTCTTTTTTAAGGCATCAACATCTATCTGTTTTACGGCTATTCCACCGAGACCGTGACAGCCGCTGCATTCCGGGCTGAAATTCCCCCCCGTCAGGGAAGATTCATGGAACGTCCCCGGAACTTCACCAATTTTTATATACTGGCCCGGAACCAGTTCTGAACCAGTATAATTTCCAACGGTTTCATTTTGTCCGATCACATCCGTCTCATTTGACAGGTGGCGGGCATCTTCAATTACGATAATTGCCTCTTGAGCCGAAGCAGTGGATGATACATTGATCACCTGGACGGCAAGAACAATAAAAAACAGATGTTTTATTGATTCTTTCATACCTGTTCATCCATTTACGAACATGCCCGATATCTTCAGGCTTAACATCGTGACCTCGACACCATTTGATGTCGTATTGTATGTGAAATCATCCCCTTCCCTGACAAACTCTTCTTTAACGACGATATCGTTTTTTAATAGTGCGAGCAACACATACGCACGGTCCCGGCTGAAATCCTTTATTCTCAGTTCATACCCGCTGCCAAGATCCCATGATTCACCTGAGTACATCGTTTTTTTATCTCCGGTTGAAAAATCGATATCCAGCTGGTTTAATGTGATATTCTGCTCCTCGTTCTTGAGTACGAAAAACCTGTACCCGTCAGGCTTACCCGGCCTGTAATCCCTGACATGGCAGGCGTAGCACTGGATACTGCTCGTTTCGGTATGTATATGCTTTGGCACGGCTCCGCTGAAGGTCACCAGGCTCACGGTGCCGCCATAGTATATATCTGATATCCCAAGATCGATTATTGTTTTATTGTCGCCCTCCTCGACCAGTTTTGCATCGTACGTGAAACTGCCACCTTCTGGAACCAGCTCTTTTTGAACCAGTTTCCCATTGTAATACAGTTCAAGCCAGACCGACTGGCCTTCTTTATCCACTTCGCTTACCGCTATGCTGTAGTTCTGGTTAAGTTTCCAGGTTTCATCCGAAACGAGCTTCTTTTCAACATTTGCAAGTTGCAAGGTCTCTCTCGGGTCTGGAGGGCTTCCCCATCTTTTCCCGAATTCCTTGTTCTGGTGGCAGCTCACGCAGTCTTTCGTATCTGCTTCAGGATATCTGGCATAATGGTACACTGTGGAATTTACTGTTCTCCCTGAAGCCAGCGCATCGTTGCTGTGACAAATGGTGCATGCTGCCGCCACCTTTAACTGGCTGCTTTCGGGAGTGTGCCTCGTCAGATGATTTGGCTTTAATTTTTTTGTCAGGTTAAGAGCCCCCTCAATATGGCAGGTAGAGCATGTATTTGGCTGTCTGGCTATATTTGGGTGTACTTCAGGTGCAGTAATAATATTTGAATGGCACGTCCAGCAGGCCCTGTTGAGGCTTGAACTTGCATTATTGAGATTGGCGTGAATGCTCTGGTTCAATGCGTTTTCGTCCACTTTATTGAGAGCAAAACCGCTCTTTCCGTGGCACTGCACGCAATTTGAGAGGTTGTATCCCCTCATATTCACAAGGGTTGTATCGTGAAGCCTGCCTGTGCCGTGGCACGATGAGCATCCAACACCTCCATTGTGGGTTATGTTGGTTCTTGATGCCTTACTGAAAACATCCGAGAACTCAGAACCTGGACTCTGGTGGCAATACGAACAATTGGTGCTGGTCTTATTTTGATCAATCATATCTGTTCTTTTCTTGCCGTAATGAGAGATGGTCGAATTCAGTGTACTCCCATTGAGATTTATCATCTGTGATTTGCCGTGGCAGAGCTCGCATGTGGCATTCACTGTGATATTTGTGGCATGGGTTGTATGCTCGGTTGTCCTTAATGAATCAAATTTCCCGGTGATGTGGCAGGAGGTGCATGTGAGCGCTGGATTGTGCATCGGGTGCTTTACCGGCGGTGTTGTTGAGTTGGAGTGACATGCCCAGCAGGCCCTGTTAAGGTCGGAACTTGCATTATTGAGACCTGCGTGAATGCTCAGGTTCAAGATGTTTTCATTGATTTTCGTTTCCCCCATCATGCCGCCGCTGTAATTCGTGCTGCTTCCGTGGCATCGCAGGCACTGGGACACTATCCCCATACCCATATTATGTCCCGTTATATTGTGTCCTGTATCGAAAAAAGACGAAATTGCGAACAGGGATAAGGATTCTACAGATGCCATCAGCGTATTTTCGTCTTCGTTTACTTCAGTGGGAAGCTTTGTCCATGTTGAATTGGCATAATGGAAGATCGAAAGGTTGTTTTCATCCGCCCCATTTAATCCTGAATCCGGGTATGCCACCTCGATGTTTACTTTATTGTATGATAAATTCCTGGCATTTATCCTGAAGAATTTGATCGGCCTGCCGGGTAATGGAGCATTGGAGCTGTTTCTACTATCTAATTCAAGAGCGATCTTTGTGTTCCCGGGTCCTGTGAAGGAAACTGATATCGGCATTAATTCTTTATCTGCATGGTCATGGGAGGTGTTGCCATCGATCTCAGATGTGTTATTGTGGTTATGGGCAGAGGAATTTCCAGAATGAGATGAAACTGCAAAGAGGGATAAAGAATCGGTTGTGGCTTCCAGAGTTTTTCCTTCTTTGTTCACTTTTGTGGGCAGCATGATCCATGTTGAATTATTGTGTTCATGCCGGAAAATCACGAGTTCTTCTTCATCGATCCCATTTAGCTCCATTCCTGGATAAGATACATTAATAGTAAGAATTTCGTAAGAAATGTTCTGCGCATTTGCCTTAAAAAACCTGACCGGAGAACCATGCGGCTCGGACGATATAGGATTTTTTGTTCCAAAATCCTCTATATTAACTTTTATTTGTTCTGCAGCGCCTTTCATCAGGAAAGCTACGGACAGGTTCGCATCTGGATGAACGTGCAAGGAAGAGTTTGTAGTTGAATTCAGGTGGATGTGGCCGGTTGATGAATTTGTGGTATTTGTAATATCAGACGATGATGCATTATGGTCGTGGGAAGAATTGACTTCCGTGGCATACGCCTGGGATGAGAAGAATACCAGGGCAAATATTATGACAGCAATCAAATAATGACGATTCGTCTGATGATTATTCCTGTCATTTCCAATTTGTTTCCTGTTTTTCCTGTTGTCTGATATGAGCATAATCTTGAGCATCACAATCCTATCAATCCGGTATATGGACTCTGGTTTTTAATACAGTTTGTGCTTTATAAAACCAAGATAAAAATACTTTAAACATTAATTTTTTTAAGCGTAAAGTATTTAGAAATGTTTTTGTAATACAATGCGAAAATTTGTATTATCAACTGACATAAACAGGCACTGCCATCACTATGGTTCGAACGGGCATCAGTGCCTGGACCGGTACTGATTTATGAGAAAAAAAGTAAAAAGTAAAAATTTAATTTATAAAAGTCTATTCCCAAAATCCCATTGGCGGGATTTTCATCGGATAACCACCTCTTGTACCGTTTT
Source organism: Candidatus Methanoperedens sp. (assembly GCA_012026795.1). Lineage (NCBI taxonomy): Archaea > Methanobacteriati > Methanobacteriota > Methanomicrobia > Methanosarcinales > Candidatus Methanoperedentaceae > Candidatus Methanoperedens > Candidatus Methanoperedens sp. The sequence goes on along the minus strand of VEPM01000047.1, from coordinate 9,265 downwards.
CTTCATCCCTGTTATTGACTTCTGTATCATTACTTTCTCTTACTTCTCGCCTGAAAACAGGCGGTCCATTTTGGAACATGCCCATAAATCTCCGGTCAGTCCTTGATTCAAACTTTTCTTCAAGCTGCGCACTGTCATCAAGGGCTCTATTTAATCCTTTGTTATCAGGGAAATCCTGAAGAAGCCTTTCCAGGACGAACTGATGCTTCATGATCCTTCTCTGTGCACCGAAAAGTCCTGAAACATTTCCGGTGGTCTTCGAAACTGAATCATCAACAGCCCGGATTTTTTCCCTGTACCGCTCAATCGCCATATTGGCGTAATCCCTATTATTGCTTCTCAATTCGGCTTTTGCCTCAGCCAGCCGCGATCTTGCATGTTCTATTTGTTTTTCGATCTTTTCGCTCTCATTGAGCGTGAATATCTCGCCAAAGTCCTCAAATGCTATTTTTAATCCGTAAAAAGCACTGCCCGGGCCCATTGTACCGTCATATGGCGCTATATCCTCAAAAGCTTCTTCAGTTGTATTATCGGTCAGGTTATCAAATTGTGCTGTGCCGATATTTATTGTAAAGGCAAGGGATAACAGGATTGTTCCTGAAATCATAATATATCTCATATTTATATTTTTCATTTTCTCACTTCTAATTTTGGCATTTTTTTGCTAAACTTAATTATACATTTATTGCAGGCGCTCATTCTTTAATCGGTTTTTGCTTTAAAAAGTTAAATCATACTTATAGTTCTTTTACTGTTTTTATAAGAAAAAGTGCGGATTATTTTTGGATATCTTTTTATTTGCAAATAAGAAGATCTGAAATAACAAAGTTTTGTTTTGTGAAGCATAAACGACTTCAAGCATCACAACAATCTAAATTCAGAGGTGAACTAATGGCATTATGCAAATGCGCTATTTGTGGCTGTGACATGGATGTCAACGAAACAAACCCGCAGCTAAAAAGCGAATACATGGGATTGACACACTTCTTCTATACGCCAGAGTGTAAGCTCATTTTCGACGCGAGTCCTGTGAGTCATGCAGCAGTTTGCTAGATAAAATCAGCTTATTCGGACTTCTTCGGAGGAGAGCCCATTGAGATATGCGCAAGCAAACCTGATGAGATGCCATCCTATGAGAGAAGGGAGGACATCCGACTATAAATTATGAAAATAGTCGGTTCCTCCGATTGGCATCTCTACAACTCGCTATGAATTTGGATTATTTCGGTTGAAACATAAATCAAGGTTGAAATTTCAAATGAAAAACACATCGCTTATATCTATTATCAAGGACTGGATTTTGGCGCATCGGCTGCAATTTACAATTGCGCTCATTATCCTGATTTCAGCAGTATTTGTAGCCTCGGAAAAGGCCATTGAGATAACCGAGCGCCCCGAATTCTGCGGAAAGAACTGCCATATCATGAGGCCATATTATGATTCATGGAATGCATCCTCTCATAATGATGTTGCCTGCGTAAAATGCCATTACGAGCCGGGCGTGATAGGCGAGATAAAAGGCAAGATGAACGGGCTTAAACAATTCTACAACTATGAAACCAGAACTGAGGATTATTCAGGGCAGCTTTATGCAAAGGTGCTTGATAAAAACTGTCTCACCTGTCATGAAAAGCGTATCTATTCTTCAAATACCAGTTACCTGAATGTGAATTTCAGCCACAGGGACCATTTACTCCAGCCAAAGAGAGGCATCGGGTTAACATGCACAAGCTGCCATTCCATGCTTGTGATAGGGATGAAAGAACACCAGCGGGTTACAGAACCATCCTGCGGCCAGTGCCATCCAAGTCTTGCCCAGATGAAAAAAGATACGGGGCATATAGTTGTGACCACTTCAACATGCATTACATGTCATTTCAGGAATGTACCGGATAACACTTCTATTTCAGGATGCCCGTCATGTCACGGCCCACCGGAAGAAAAAAAATTCCGGAATTATTCGAATTTTAATCATACAGGCCATGTCAGCCGCGGTGCTGAATGCTCGACCTGCCATACGAATATATCAAGTGGTGCAGATGATGTTGTCCCGAAGGACAAGTGTTATTCATGTCACAATGTAAAAGAGAGGGTAGAGAAATATGATGATTTCGATTTAGTTCATAAGACCCACGTCACAAATAATAAAATCGCGTGTTATAACTGTCACTCTAATGTGAAACACAGCCCGATAGTAAAGGAGAATATATGCGCCACCTGTCACAGTAAGGAGAAAGAGCATCCCGGTGACTGGCTGAGAACACATAAGAAAGAGGTTTTAATAGGCAAAGATTGCAGCAGCTGCCACCAACCGAAGTTCTGCGCTGACTGCCATGCCGCGGGAATAAATAATATAAGAAAATAAACGTTTCAGGAGAGAATTATGAGCAAAATCTATAAAAAAATCTTGATAGCAACCGATGGATCAGAGCATGTTAAAAAAGCAGTAACCTATGCAATCGAACTCGCAAAACTTTCCGGAGCAGAGCTTCATGCTGTTTATGTTATAAGCCTTGTCTCTCCCTCCATAAACCTGGATATAGAAGCGGATTATGATTCTAAATCGTACAATTCTGCTGATATAACCATTGAAGGTTTGAAAAGAATTTTGAAACGGGAAGGCGATGCGGCTATAAAATACATCGAAGACCTGGCAAAAGGAGAAGGCCTGGATGTCGTGAAATGGATCGTGGAGGGACTTCCGGCTGAGGAGATCCTGAAACTTGCAGAAGAGCAATCTATTGACCTGATAGTAATGGGTACACTGGGCAGAAGCGGGATTGAAAAATTTTTGCTTGGAAGCGTGGCAGATAAAGTTATACGAGGATCGGGGATTCCTGTATTGACTGTGAGAAACTGAGTAAGGCCTGTTCAGAAGGAGGCAAGCCTATGCCGGTATCTCTTCCTCGCCTATCAGGCACGGCGCAGTTTCATCTTCTACACTGCAGCATTTCCTGAGAACAACGACCGTTGCAAGTCCCCCGGCAAAACTTGCTATGCTTGACCTGCCGCACTTGTGGAATGGACGTTCTTTCGGGGTGAGGAATCGGAGTTCATATTTTTCCTTCAGGAGTTGCCCCATTAGATATGAGTAAAGCCGACCCATAATATCGGTGGGTAAGCTGTGGAAAGCATAGATTACGTAGCCATCCTCTTTTATTACACGGAGAAACTCCGCTACTGTCTTTTTGGGTTCTTTCAATGTTTCCAGCGCCCATGCGCAGGTGACAACATCAAAAGACTCATCCGGGTACGGGAGTGTTGTCGAGATATCCTGTACCTTGAAACTGACCCTTTTGTCTTTTATTTGTTCCCGTGCTATTTTTAGCATCCCTTTTGAGATATCAATGCCAACAACTTTTGAGGGATTTGAGTTATTAAGCGTGGCTCTGATCGTTTCTCCAGTTCCTGTTCCTGCATCAAGGACAGTTGCACCGTCTTTAATATTTTTCTGTAACAAGTCCTCAAAATACTTCCATACTCCCTTTCCCAGTGTATTCTTCCAGAGGGATGCATATGAATTGTACTGGTCTGCCATTGAATCATACATCTCCTGAACATCCTGGGGCCTGGTTTTAAGGAGGCCGAGATATGCCATAATCTCGATGCCTGCTTTACTTTTCATTTTGCCCCATAACTGTTCATAGCTTGCCTCTCCCCTCACAACATCGAATATCTGTTTATAGAATTCCGGGTAGCGTTTCAACAGTTCATATCCCAGTTTCGGGAAGGTATAAAAGACCATGCCGATTTTTCTCGCATATTGTAATTCAGGGTATATTTCCTGAGCTATGCGCTCCTGGTAACTCGCTGTTGTAGTATTGCCGTGCAATAAATCTTCAGCCACTTCTGCCGCGATCTGCCCGCTGCGTACTGCATAATAAATTCCTTCAGCGAGAAAAGGATCTGCAAGGGCGGCTGCATCGCCAACCAGCATGGTGCGGAAGCTTGCGATTTTTGACACCCCGTCAAAAACCGGGATAGTGTAGCCGAACCTTTTTTCATTCTCAATGTCATCAAGCAGGTACAGGTCTGACAGGAACCCCGAGTAGTATGGTTTGGGATTTTTTATCATTTCCTTCAATCCGCCGACTCCGAGTGAGAGGTGGTCAGCTTTCGGGAAAATCCAGCCGTAACCGTAGGGGACAGAACCGAAATCAAACTGTATTTCGTCTTCTATTTTTTTGAACCGCTTCTCTTTGACTTTAACCTCGCCTTCTATGAGTACCGCAGTCTTCTTTTTGGGTTTGAGTCCGATTGACCGGGCGGTTGTACTATTGACCCCATCAGCCCCGATAAGAAGCTTTGCGAAATACGTATTTTTTTCAGTCATTACAACCACGCTGTCTTTTCCTTCTTCCGCATGCGTGACCTTCTCCTGCTCATGTATTTCTGCACCTTTTGCTCTTGCCTTCTCCACGAGGAAGTTATCGAAAACATCACGCATTACCATATACACCAGGGGGGTTTCGGATTCTATATGGATGTCCCCTGTTCCCCTGAAAGTGAAGTTCACTTTACGTATGGTTCTCTCAACTACTGTCTTAAAATCAGGCTCCAGAATTTTCTCGATCTTGGCGCTAAGCCCCCCTCCGCATGGCTTGTACCTGGGATGCTTCTGCTTATCGATCGCCAGCACATTAAAGCCCTTTTTGCTTAACTCATAAGCGGCCGTTGCCCCGGCCGGGCCCAGACCTGCCACAATAACATCGTATTTCATTTTATCCTCTCTGCAATTTTTTCAGTTAAGTACTGTCACCAGGTTCCCTTAAATCAAATTATATTTATTATTGAATTTCCTGCATAAATCCTTTTGTTTCAAAAAAGGATTTTCCAAATTTAAACCAAAAACAAATTAAAGAATTAAAGTTATCTGCTTGATTGAGGTGAAGATATTGAAGATCAGAGAGATAAAGAAAATCACAAGAGGTACATGCAAATGCCATTCTTCCTGTGCTTAATTCTGAATAGCGAATAAGATAAGTGGATACTTAATGGGACAAATAAATACGATGCCATCTCTTTTTAATTATTTATTAGCCATATGTGAACTTAAAATGATATTAATATGATTGATCAAGAAAAAATCCAATTTATTATACAGACTTATAAAAAAGATCCTGAAAGCGTATACAACACATGGTTCATCAACAATGAATCAAGGATAAAAGCCTTTGGAGCAATTCGAAGAGGTGTTGAACAGGCTATAAAGGATATTAAAGAAGGTGAATTCCCTAACGATTTTAAAGGTTCTTCCCTTGAAGTAGTTCTGACTGCCATAACAGAACAAAAACAAGTTTTTGAAGGAGCCGCTCATCCATTCTATTGGAAACCAAAACTCAGGATACCTGATATTTATGAAAACGATGCAAATAAAATTTTCTTTGGGCAATTCCTGGATTCCTGCCTTAAAACAAAAGAAGAACAGATCATTAAAGAGATAATTAAATTATCACATCAAAATATTAAAGGGTTGGGTCCTGCAGTAGCAAACATACTTTACTTTATTCATCCAACTATTACCCCGCCGTTTAACACAGCCATAGTGAATGGATTTAATTTATTATTTAAAGATCATAAAAAACTGGGTTCCTGGGATGATTATTTGGAAATGAGGGACACAATCCTGCAAGTAAATGATCAATTTAAGAATTTGCTATCCAAGGATCTGGGAGCAATCACAGGATTGCTTTTTGATATCGGAGTGGGGAGGATTGTTATTGATGAGAATGTTCAGATAGTCATAGAAAAAGAGGAAAAAAAGAGAGAAAAACTCATCCAGAAAAGGCATCAAGATGTACAGCTTGAGATAGAAGAAGAGCATACACATACAAAAATCCAATATTTATTGATGAAGATCGGGAAATCCCTTGGTTATGATGTTGTGATAGCCTCCAATGATAGGGCAAAATCGTATAATTCCGAAAGTTTTTCATTTATTTCTTTACCCGAACTTCCAGATATTGAAGCTGGAAACGAAGTAAAGAAAACTATTGCTCTTATTGATGTGATCTGGTTTGAAAAAGGTACAAATAAATTTGTGAGCGCATACGAAGTAGAGAAAAGCACTTCGATATATTCTGGTATTCTGCGTCTCACCGATTTAGCTCTTACACTTTCAAGATCAGAAAAGGTATCGCTCTATCTGGTTGCACCTGATCAAAGAGAAAAGGATATAATCGCCCAATTGAAAAGACCTGCTCTCATGACGCAAGATGGGATTAAAATAGCATATATTTTATTTTCCGAACTCTGCTCACATTGTGACTCTATCTGCAAGCTCGGTGAGGATCATACAATCATGAATAAGGTCGCAAAGTGCATAAAATGAGGCATATCACTCAACCTTTCCATCCCTGAAATGGATTATCCTGTCCGCCATCTCGCCAATTTCCAAACTGTGAGTTACCATTACGATTGTCTGCCCCCTCTCCTTGTTTAATTTCCTGAAAAGTTCAATTATTTCTATCGAAGACCTTGTATCAAGGTTACCTGTCGGCTCATCAGCCAGGAGTATTTTCGGGCTGTTGGCAAGGCTTCTTGCAATAGTAACGCGCTGCTGCTGCCCGCCTGACAACTCTGACGGGAGATGATGAAGCCTGTCGCCAAGACCAACCAGATTGAGCAATCCCTTTGCCTTCTCCTTATGACCGGGCTGCTTATTAAGCATCATGGGGAACATTACATTTTCAAGCGCTGTGAGCTCCATGAATAGGTTGAAGAACTGGAAAATGAAGCCTATATGCTTTAACCTGTATTCTGCCCTCGCGCTGCTGTTCATTTTCGTCACATCATTGCCATCTATGTATATACTCCCCGATGTCGGGGTATCAAGCATACCGATCATGTTCAGGTAAGTTGATTTGCCGCAACCCGATGGACCCATGATGGCAACAAATTCTCCCTGTCCTATAGAACTGTCAACGCCGTTGAGTGCCTTAACATCGATTTTGCCAAGTGTATAACTCTTTTTAAGATCACTGGTTTTAATTATTTCCATTTTAATTACCCCAGATTGCTTTTATGATGTTCATCCTGCCAGCCACCAGGGCAGGATATGCAGCAGCAAGGATTACGATGAGCATTGTGACTAACGATGCATCGTAAAAGAGATATGAATATAATCTTGGAGCTATTGAACCCAGGGTCGGGTCAGAAAAAGGGTGTGCCTGTAAATATTTTATACCTGCAAACCCCAATCCGTCTCCTATCAGTATACCTATTATCCCGAGAACTGCCGCCTCGATAATATATACCGACAATATCTGGAAATCTTTCATTCCTATGGCTTTCATTATGCCAATTTGTCTTTGCTTATGGACTATATTGATATACAGTATAACCCCTACAGAAACGGCTGCTGCAAATAATCCGATTGCATTTATTGTGGCTATAATCTCCTTATAGGTCCTGATTGTACTCCACATGGATTCCACTTCTTCTTTCCATTCTTTGACTTTTTGGATTCCAAGTTTTCCTGAAATTATATCTTTATACTGTTCTGAAAGAGTTTTATCTGAAAGCTTGATAAGAATGATCGAGGCTTTATTATTCAGATTTAACTGCTCTGAGGCAGATTCAAAATTTACTATAACTGTATTAGTATCCATCGCCATCCCTGTGCGCAATACCCCCCTTATCCTGAACACCCTGGTATTTCCTTTTTCAAATACGATAGTTGCTTCATCCCCAACTTTGGCTTCTAACTCATCTGCCAGTCGATATGATATTAAAATCCCGTCTCTATCGTTAGCTTTCAGGGTTTCCCCTGAATCAATTTTGCTTAACAGGATTGTAACCCTGTTTTCTTTTGAAGGATCCAGAGCTATAATCCTCACAGACCTGGACTTTTCCTTATAAGATAATGCACCGCCTGTGGTAATTCTGGGAGAATAAGCGATTACTTCTTCCAGACCTTCAAGTTTTTGTTCTTTTATGCCCAACCCATCTATGTATCTGTCATTCTCATTCGGATAAATATTAAGGTGACCTGACGTGGTCTCCATTGTCCTTTCAAGGAAGTCATCGGTTATGCCGTCCATGACCCCGTTCAGGATGATAATATTTGCAGTTGATAGCGCAATAGCTATTGTAATTAAAAAAAACATTCGTTTATTTTTTTCGGCATCTTTTCTTGCATAAAAGAAAACACCTGACATCTTACTTCCCCCAAATGGCTTTAATAATGTCCACCCTGCTTGCTTTGATAGCCGGATATACCCCGGCCAGTATTGTTACTGTAAAAGAAATGAGCGTTGCATTATAAAGCAGGTAATAGCCGAACCTTGCGCTTATCCATGTCTGCATTATGGCGTCGTAAAAAGGATGCGTTTCCAGGTACCAGGTTGCAAGGTATCCCACAATGTTCCCAATGGAAACTCCTATTACGCCAAAAAGCGCAGCCTCTATTATAAAAACCGTAAAAATGAAGGAGTCTTTCGCTCCTATGGCTTTCATTATCCCTATCTGCCTTCTTTTATGAAGTACATTTATGTATATTACTATTCCTACCGAGATTGCTGCAGCAATCAAGCCAACCGAGGATATAACAGCAGTAAAACCTTTCCATGCATCTGCAAAACTTAGCAAGAATTCGGTCTCTTCCTTCCATGTTTTAATATTACTTACTTCAAGATCCTGCATTAACCCCTGCTTGTATGTACCTGCCAGGTCCTTATCCGAAAGCCTGATCAGGATAACGGAAGCACTATTATCAATTGCAAGCTGCCTATCAGCCTCAATAAGAGGCATTACAACTGTGGAGCCGTCAAAATCTTTGTCTCCAGTCCGGACAATCCCTTTTACATTATATAATTTGACCTGTCCGTTCTCAAAGGCAAGCTCCGCTTCATCCCCGACATCTAATTTCAGGTCTTCTGCAAGACGATAGGAAATAAGAATGGCATTCTTATCATTGGAGTCTATAGGCGCGCCCCTGTCGAGTTTTTGGAGGAGTTCTGTCACTTTCCTTTCTTTTTCAGGATCCAGGGCCAGAACTACGATAGGCGCAGAAAGTTCTTTGTGTGATAAGACTCCGCTTGCAGAGAGCCTTGGAGAATATGCTTCTACCTCTTTTAACGCTGCAAGCCTCTGTTCCTTTATACCAAGTCCATCAATGAAACGCTCATTATCATCCGGGTAAATATTCAGATGACCTATGGACGACTCAACCGTGTTGTCAACGAAATCGTATATCATCCCATCCATAAGCCCGTTAATGGCGATGATATTTGCAGTGGCGAAAATTATAGATAATGTTATAAAT
>VEPM01000046.1 GCA_012026795.1 Candidatus Methanoperedens sp. | reverse complement strand
TGATGAATCTCAGAGAAATTCACAGGAAGATATTGGCACTTATGGGCTCAAATTATGAAAAAATGTATTTGTGTTAGGGGGTATGCGGAATGTGGGATACACATAACAAGGTGATTAATCCGCCCAACAATCCAAAACTTGGGACTGATTTTCTTGACGTATTATTGGATGGCGGCATACTCTTATTTTCAGGTTGAAGCGTGCTCTTATTTGGATTTCCTGTACTGGATGGATGATTTCTCCCAAAACGAACCTGACAGGAACTTCATGGACTCCCCTCTTTTTTGCTTCTTCATCAACTAATCCATATATTTCATCCAGCAGTGGTTTCTCAACAGTTAAGCTTTGATTAATTATTACCACAAAATACCCATCGAGTTCAGTACCAAAACCTATCAGAGGCCCTTTTGGATTACCGAGGATGTAATGATGTTTAAAAGGTCTGACATGATCGTAAGATGGTTCTGTTTTTAATAATTCCTTTTGGAATTTTGAAAGTTCCTAAATATTCAAACCCTGGCAATTGAGTTTTCTCTCCTTAACCTTTTCTATTACCCTATCAGCCATACCCCCTGAGGCAAAAACCGCTACATCCAGGCCGCGAAGTGCTGCCAGCATTGTTGATTGTATCACATCGAACTCGAAATCGCATTTTATTTCCATCTTATTCATCAGAGCTTTTGCTGAGGTACCCATTGCTCCTATCTTTTGTTTCTTATTCTTATCAAGAAAATCATGAATTTTATCTATATCTGCCGCTCTTGATCCGCCTTCAATGACAGCAGGAACCCTGATAACAGTGATTTTTCCCTCATGATACTGCAAATCCCCCACAACATCCTTTACTGCAATGTCTTCACCTTTATTCCCATTAAACATCGCAATTCCGGTCACACCATCAGAACCTCTGTCCGCAACAAGCATCCCCTCCCTGATCTCAAGTGATACTTTATCCCCGGTCTTAAGATCACATCCTGCGATCGCACACCTGATATTCATTACTTTTACACTTTCCATGGATTCCATAAAATCAAGAACAGAAAGCGGAACCTCACCTTTTGAAATTCCCCTTGCCCTGAATTCGCGATAGGTCTGGACGATCACAGGCTGCCTCAACCCTGCATCAGAGATGATTTTTTCATCTGAAAAAATATGCTTCGGGATACCTGACCTGAAAACTTTTCCTTTATTAAGTATATAAATGCGGTCTGCCCAGGAAGCTGCAAGGTCAGAATCATGAGTGGAAATGATAATGGTTTTTCCTTCGTCGTTAAGCTCTTCAAGTATCCCAAGCGTATCGTTGATACCTCCAGCATCCATGCCGGACGTCGGTTCATCAAGGACAAGGACATCAGGTTCCATTGCAACAACCCCTGCTATCGCGACCCTTTTTTTCTGGCCTGCGCTCAGGCTGGCCGGATTTTTTTTTGCCAGAGCCTCGATATCAAACCTGTGCAGCACATAAGAAACGCGTTTCTTAACTTCATCCTGAGATAATCTTAAGTTACGGGGACCAAATGCAATATCCTCAAAAACTGAGGGCGCAAATAACTGGTTATCAGATTCCTGGAAAACAAGACCGACCCTTCTTCGTACCTCATCGATATCGGTTTTATTTATATTCTCACCGAAAATCCGGACTTCGCCTTTTGCTGGCATTACCAGTCCGTTAAAATGATAGAATAACGTGGTTTTCCCGCTGCCATTCGGGCCAAGAACCGCGATTTTCTCCCCGGCATGTACTTCAAAATCCACACCAGACAGGGCCGGTGTCCCATCCGCATAAACATATTCAAGTCCTATCGTCTGTATAGCTATCATAATCTCACAACATCCTGTCTATTCCAAGAAGTATCAGGATCCCGGATGCAAAAACAAAACCCATAAGCAGGTCATTACGATTTAATGGCTGCTGGCCAGCAAAATTCTGATCGGGTTTCCAGCCCCTTGATAACATTGCCCTGTAGACTATTTCTGACCTGACAAGTGCTCGTGAAATAAGCGCTCCTGATATTGAGGCGACATCATGCATTTTCTCCTTGAATCCTGATCGTTTTGAAAAGCTGCAGCGTGATTCCTGTGCCCATTTCATTTTTTTTGCTTCAGTTGAAAATGCTTTAATATACCTGCTCATCAATGAAGAAATATCAATCATTGTACCCGGTACCCTGTACCAGCGCATGGTTTCTGTAATCTCATTTTCAGGAATGTTTGACAGAAAAAGGATTGCCAGGGAAGCCGCTGCTGTCACTCTTGCAAATATCAGGAATCCGGAATCTAACCCTTCGACGTATAATGGAATTCCGTAATTTATCTTATTTGCTCCATAGGTCAACCCCTGGATCACGAGGATAAAAAAAGCCAGGATGACAGGGAAAATCATTTTCCTGCCATATTTTTGAAAATTTTTTAATTTCAACGCAAAAAGAGTGCAGATGCCTGTAATTCCCAGTAAAAAATACCAGTGTTTCATCAGTGTAATTGAAATTATCAGGATGAACAAAAAGAGGATTTTTATCCTGGGATCCACTACTTTCCCTTTGTTGCCAGATGCAGATCTTTTTATCCTGAGATACCTGCCAATAATTACCGAAATAAAAAATGTGATCGTTATTATGATCCCATTTAACGGGTCAGTTGTAAGCCATTCAAGCATCAGTTCTTCCTCCTTAATTCACTCCAGAAATATCCCGTAAAAAGACCGCCTGTTATGCCAACCAGGGCAAAACCCAGTGGTTCCCCGATGACAGACATTAATCTGGCTCCGATCCCGCCAGGTGATGCAGCGGGTGCGGCCCTTGATTCGACTGTGCTATCAGTTCCTGCCATATTTGCACCGCTAAGATATCCGGCATATGCGCCTATCGCAATAATTGAAGTAATTGAAACCATAAGCAGCAGGGCGCTTATTGTGAACCTGTCCAACGGGCAGCCTGACTGGATATTTTCCATGCTTCCTGTTTCTGATATATATTTTATAACATAAGCTGTGAATGCAAATTCAGCAAATGCAAGCGGGAGTTGTGTGGGAATAAATCCAAGTGAATACAATTTCCAGTAATAAATGACATCTTCCGGATTCAGGGAAAGGGCAAGTTGCAAAGCAGTTGCCATATATGTGAGAATACTTCCGACAAGCCCTGCCGCCCCTGCGCAAATCCATAAAGGAGAGATATTTTTGAGGAGCCTGTAAACAAAATAGCCTCCAAAAGCTCCTACTATTCCCATTGAAAAAGTATTTGCACCGATTGTAGTAAGCCCGCCATGCGCGATAAAGGCCTGGAAGAACAGCGCGATCGCGCTTATTACCACCGCTGCAAACGGGCCGATAATGATAGAAGCAAGGGGCGTTCCTACCGGGTGTGATGAAGAACCAGTAACGGGAACCGGGATATGCCAGACTGAAATTACGAATACAACAGCGCCTATCAGGGATAACCGCGGGAGATATACAGGGTCAGCTTTAATGCGCTTATTGATTATCCGAAGGCCAAGCGCGATAAATAAGATTGATACCACATACCAGAAAAAAATCCATTCCGGCTCAAGAATCCCATCCGAGATATGCAAGTTCATCTCCTCTTAATCAAGTAAATTTGTTTTCACTAAAGTTTACTTGATATAAATAGTTGATGACTCAATCGCAATTTCGGATTAAATCTTCTTTACGTTTCCTGACTCACACGTAGGACATTTTACCCTTTTCCCGATCCCGCGGAACTGGGAATTGCAATCGCTGCATTTATACTGGTCAAATACAAGATCTCCTTCCTCAACTTCTACATTGACTGATGAATCTGCAAAGCACATATTTTTCACCTCTCTTACTTTTTGTTTCGTTGATTTTTTATTTAATAGATATTAAGCATGATAATATTCAGTGGCTGTGCGCTGCTGTACGGGTGAGCCGCAGGGTTCTGCACCCGGGACTCCAACCGCATCCGCGCGGCACTGCCTGCACAGCCGGAACTGCGGCAGGAATTCTTCCGCAATGGTTCTTGCAATGTTAAGTTCATCGCAATCCGGGGGTCTTTCCTTTTCAAACTTGTTAAGTGGTATCATGGGAATGATGTTCATTATTATTGCGCCGTTCTCTGCTGCTTTTTTTGCGATTTCCTTTATCTGGGAAAAGTTGATATCAGGAATAAGTACAGTATTGACTTTAACGTTCAGTCCGGCTTCACTTGCCTTCTTTATCCCTTCGAACTGTTTCTCGATCAGGAGTTTTGCGCCTTCCACGCCCCTATATGTTTTATCATGGTACCGGACAAAGGAATATATCTTTGCGCCGACCTCCGGGTCAACTGCGTTTATTGTTACAGTGACACTTGTTACTCCGGCCCTGACAAGGTCATCCACCCTTTCGGAGAGCATAAGCCCGTTGCTTGCCACGCATTTTATAAGTCCGGGATATTTTTCATGCACAAGACGCATGGTTTCCAGTGTATCTTCATTTGCAAGGGACTCACCGGGTCCTGCGATGCCCACGACCTTGAGATTCTGCATTTCCTTTGCATATTTATCAAGCCTCACAAGGGCTTCACGGGGATTAAGAATAGTTCCTGCAACACCCGGCCTGTGTTCGCATTTATCTAATTTGCGGATACAATAATTGCACTGTATATTACAGCGCGGCGCAACCGGCAAGTGTATCCTTGCGGTCGTGAAATGCGCTTTTTCATTATAACACGGGTGAGCGCTCGTAAGATGCGCAAATTTTGAGCCAAGGTTTCCCCAGCGTTCTTTTTTCATGTCATTCCTCACATTTATTCGTATATATACGAACTATAGATGGTGTCAATACTATTTAGGTATTTTCCCAATTGTCTTTTTATACACTTTTTCTTAATAAAGTTGCCGTAGTTCTTCGTAGCATTGCTAAAGTCACAGATATCAAAAGAATTGTTATTTATCATAATGTTTTGCTAATAGTATTAGATTTCATATAAAATAGAACACAGTTCATTTTGGAATAAAATTAGGAGCATACTAATATTTTTTAAAATAATTTAATATTAAAACAGTCCCAGCGCTTCACGGAAGCCGATGCAACCTCCTTAAAGCGATAAACACAAACCGCAGATGCACACAGATGAATGCAGATTTAATGCTACGCTTTCAGATAATCAGTTCTAAATATAAATAAATTACTTTCTATATTTTCAAAGTTTCGGCGCTCCATAAAAAGGAGATGTTGACACACAGAACAGAAAAAACCACAGAGTCCCCAGAGGACACAGAGAAAACAACAAAGCCCATCAAAAAACGATGGAACACAGATGCTGCGGATACGTACATAGTTTTCTTCCATAATAATAAATTTATACACAATTGGTTATAATAATCCCTGGCGCCTCTCTGACCCCCACGCAACCATTATAAAAATAAATCCTGCTCATCACTATATTTATCTACCTCCAGCATAAAATAGCAACCTGTGCTCTCCGAACACCTGATCTACTCTACAGCAATCGCCATAATCGCCGGGATGCTCTGGTATAAGCGTACAGGCAGGGACGCATCATGGATCATCATAGCCAGCGCCTTTGCACCTGATTTTGATATAGTCGCCGGAGAGCTATTCAGGAAATTGGATCTGAATGTCCAGATCGATGGCTCTGCCATTAACCTTGGGGATTTCCACAACATAGCCTTCCTGCTGCTCTTCGCCTCCGGGGCGGCGCTGGTGCTGAGGCTGGCGGGCATGAGGTTCGGGGATTCATTCCTGTTCGCAGGGATCGGATTCGGGGCGTGTAAGCCGAAGAATGAGCGGTTTTCGGCCAACAATATCGCTTTCTGTGGCCGGGGGAGACCCAGAGGTGGGGGGTTAGAAGCAATTTAGCGCACAATATATGTTAAATGTGATAACGAAAACGAACCGCAGATTTAATGCTATGTTATGTTTCAATAGTTCCTGAAGCGGATTATGCAGCTAATCGAGGATGAGAAATGAGTAATATTTTTATACGATTGAATACAATTTGTATTCGATGCTTGAAAAACTGTTTACCTCAAAAACAAGGGTAAAGTTACTTACCCTTTTTCTCCTTAACCCGGAAACTAAGTTGTATGTCAGGGAAATCGCAAGAAAAACAGGCGAGAACACGAATGCAATCAGAAGAGAGCTCCAGAATCTGAACGATATCGGTCTGCTCTTAAGTGAAAAGAAAGGAAATTTAAAATATTATTCAACAAATAAAAAGATGCCAATTTATATAGAATTAACGAATATCGTCCTGAAAACCGAGGGAGTTGGGAGAACTCTCTCCGAGAATCTGGACATGCTTGGTAATATTGAAACGGCCTTCATCTATGGATCATTTGCCAGTGGCAATGCTGGAGGTAAAAGCGATATTGATCTTTTCATAATCGGGAAAGTACATGAAGATGAACTTATACTTTGCATAGAAAAACTCGAAAAAGAACTCTACCGCGAGATAAACTATGTTATTTTCACCCCTGCTGAGTTCATTCAGAGGATAAAGAATAATGATCCTTTTATAAAGAATGTACTTAGTGAGAAAAGAGTAATGCTGATAGGTGATTTGAATGAGCATTGATGAACTTGAAAGATCTGGTATCATAAAGAAACTGCCAACTGACAGGAAAAAGATAAATGACTCACTTGATCTGGCAAGACGCGATATGAATATTGCAAGGAATGTGCTTGATGAAAATTGTGACTGGGCTTTTTCTATTGCCTACAATTCAATACTTCAATCTGTCCGTGCCCTTATGTTTTCAAAAGGATACCGCCCATCTTCGGATTCAGGTCATGTTTCAGCAGTCAGGTTTGCGAGGCTCTTCTTAAAGGAAGAGGATGTGATATCCTTTGATCGGATGAGAAGGAAAAGACATACAGCGGTATATGATACTGTCGGGTCGATCTCCAGAGCTGAAGCTGAAAATGCCCTTTTACGGGCAAAAAAGTTTATTATGGAAGTTGAAATGCTGATAAAAGATAATTGAAAAAGATACAGATTCTTCTTCCATGATGATATATTTATACAGTATATATCATATAAATCTGGGCGCCTCGCCAAACCCCCATGCAGCCATTATGCAAATAAATCCTTCTCATCACTATATTTATCTACCTCCAGCATAAAATAGCAACCTGTGCTCTCCGAACACCTTATCTATTCAACAGCCATCGCCATAATCGCCGGGATGCTCTGGTATAAGCGTACAGGCAGGGACCCATCCTGGATCATCATAGCCAGCGCCTTTGCACCTGATTTTGATATAGTCGCCGGAGAGCTATTCAGGAAATTGGATCTGAATGTCCTGATCGATGGCTCTGCCATTAGCCTTGGGGATTTCCACAACATAGCTTTCCTGCTGCTTTTCACCACAGCGGCGGCGCTGGTGCTAAGGCTGGCGGGCATGAGGTTCGGGGATTCATTCCTGTTCGCAGGGATCGGATTCGGGGCGTGTAAGCCGAAGAATGGGCGGTTTTTCGGCTATGGATATCGCCAATAGTGGATTGCAGGCAATGCGAGATAAGGATGGGGGGTCATGCATAAATATTAAGGTTGGTGATGAATATTAGACATACAATAATTTATTGAAAGTGTGGTTCATGCGGATTAAAGAAATCTTGTGGATTGAGAGGTTTGTAACCAAAATCAGAAAGAAGCATAATGTCACAAATGAAGAAGTGGAAGATGCTTTGCATTCAGATGCACTATTTCGTCGGGCAAAAAAGGGCAAAGTCAATGGAGAGGATGTGTATGTTGCATATGGACGAACAGATGCAGGTAGATATCTTTTTATAGTTTTCGTATATAAATCATATAATACCGGATTGATAATATCTGCGAGAGATATGACAGACAAAGAACGGAAATATTACTATGCCAAAAAAACTTAAGAAAATACCTGAAGAATTCAAAACGTACGAGGAAGCCGCAGATTTCTGGGATACTCATGATAGCACAGACTACCTTGATAATCTTGAGGAAATTGAAGTGGAAGTAGATGTTCAAAAGAAACACTATCTGTTAGAGGTAGATATGCAAATTGCGGAGATACTTCAGGAAAGTGCCAGGAAAAAAGGGATATCTGCAAGCTCTCTGGCAAATGAACTCCTTTACAAACAACTTGCAGAAGTAGTTTAAGAGTTTATACTTTACAATTTTATTACACTGTCGGGGGCGCCGATCAGAAGCCGTGACAACCTCCTTAAAGCGATAAACACAAACCGCAGATGCACGCAGATAAACGCAGATTGATTACATTGATATTATATAAATGTATTTTTGGCGCTTCGTGGAAGCCAATTAACCTGAAAGCACACAAAAACCGGAACATTCACAATTATCTTAATATTCATTCCCATTAATAATACACTGAATAATGCTATTCGAACACCTGATCTACTCTACAGCCATCGCAATCATAGCCGGGATGCTCTGGTATAAGCGCACAGGCAGGGACCCATCCTGGATCATCATAGCCAGCGCCTTTGCACCTGATTTTGATATAGTCGCCGGAGAGCTATTCAGGAAATTTGATCTGAATGTCCTGGTCGATGGCTCTACCATTAGCCACGGGGATTTCCACAACATAGCTTTCCTGCTTCTTTTCGCCTTCGGGGCGGCGCTGGTACTGAGGCTGGCGGGCATGAGGTTCGGGGATTCATTCCTGTTCGCAGGGATCGGATTCGGGGCGCACATGTTCGAAGATGCGCTGGTGTTCAAGCCGTTTTATGCTTTTTTCTGGCCGATATCTGGACAAAAATTCGGGATAGGGTTATTAGATTATAAGCCTGATTTTTATGGGATAGCAAATATGGATGTATTGATTGTAGGAGTGATCTTAATGGTCTTATGCGGGGGGATAAGATATTTTTATGAAGGGAAGAATGGCATCATGAGGATTGCGAGGACAGTTGGCATTGCAGTTGCAATTATGATATTAATGGTACCTGTGTTTGTGGCTTTTGATATTAATGTGATGGAAACAATAAATAATAATTCTCCTGCGGGTTTCATAGATAAATGGTCGTTCACGCAAAATGCATCGTGGGATTCCACGGTTTTTCATTCAGGCAATCATTCAGCGAAGATCCAGATTGAGGGAAATGAAAGCAAGATTTCAGGGGTGTGGATTAGCGATCGAATTTCAGTAAAGCCCAACACAACTTACATTTTATCAGTATGGGGTAAAGTAGAAAGGATTGGTGGGAACAATTCACCTGCTGTCAGGATAGTGGAAAATGATGGGGAAAAAGAGTGGTCAAGACAGACCAATATTATTTTTGACAAAGGTATGAATAATTGGGTGCAGAAACAGTCAATATTTAAAACTCAAAAGAATGCAAGCAGAGTCTTTGTATATGCTATTTTATATGATGGTTATGGAGCTTTCTGGTTTGATGATGTGGAACTTTATGAAGAGGGCAACACCAATAATTTAATGCCTAATAATGGACTTGAGGAAGAAGTGAAGAGTAATTTGATACCCAATTTTTTTTAAATATTATTACCTAATATGCTCCAAAAACTTAAAAACTATTACCGAGATCCCCTCTATAAAAATTCATTATACATCATGCTAAACTCCGTAACAGGAGCACTATTCGGCTTTATCTTCTGGATGATAGCTGCACGATATTATTCTTCATGGGATGTTGGACTTGCCACAGCTCTTATTTCATCCGCTGGGATTATCGTAAACTTGTCGAGTTTTGGTCTTAATACCGGAATCATCAGGTTTTTGCCAGGTAGCACTGAAAAAACGCAGCTTTTCAGTTCTATCTGGATAGTTTCAATAGCTGGCGCACTGATTTTTGGCTTCATTTTCCTTATTGGTATCGACATATTTTCCCCGCAAATGAAGTTTTTGATGAATCCATTAGTTATTGTGATATTTATATTATTACTAATATTTCAAATGAGTTCAGGTCTTTTCAATAACGCCCTCCTTGCTCTTCGAAAAGCGGAATATTCGTTTGCACAAAACATGGGCCTTGGGCTGCGGATAATCCTGTTGATCCCTCTAACATTTGCAGGAGTATTGGGAATTTTCGGAAGCCTTGGAATCGCATTTTTTGCCTCATTCGGCATTGGCCTATTCCTGCTATACAGAATGAATATCTTAATAAAACCTGTTCTTAAAAAAAATCTGCTGAATGATGTATTTCATTTCTCACTTGCCAATTATATTGCTGATTTTCTAGTAATGGCAGAGTCAGCTATCCTCCCCATACTGATTCTTAACGTCATCGGAGCTAAGGAAGCGGCATATTTCTATGTGGCCTTTTCTATCGCAGGTCTGCTCTATGCAGTGCCAAACGCTTTGTTTATTTCGATGTTCATAGAAGGAAGCCATGGCATGCCTCTTCGAAAGAATATGATAAAGGCTCTTGCAGCTGCGGGAGTGATTATGATCCCTGTGGGCATTGTGATATTCTTTTTTGGGGATATTCTTCTTAATCTTTTCAGCAGGGAATATTCCCAGAACGCATATGAGATCCTGAAACTGCTTGTGCTCTCTTCTTTTTTTGTAGTTTTTAATGCCCTTTTCATATGCGTCGAAAGAATTCGGAAGAATATCAAGCCCATAATCGTGATAAACGCGGTTCTCTTTGCTGTAACTGTGATTGCAAGCTATTTTTTTATGCAGCATTATGGCGTCATGGGCGTGGGTATGGGATGGATAGCGGGACAGGGTGTATCTTCGATTGTAGCGGGAGGGATTGCATGGATTGAGAGACGGGATTAGGATCAACGATGTTTTCATACCCACATTACGTAACCATAAATTTTGAATGGACCCTTCGAATGGACATATCTAACCAAGAAACGAGGAAAATATGACTTTGAAAAGCAAACTAACAAGAATCTACCAAGAAAAAATTTTTAGAAATGCATATTTCAACACTATTAAGAAAGAACTTTATAATTGTGATGAAGTTTTAGATCTTGGCTGTGGTCGAAACTCGGCAATTCAATATTGCACCATACACTTTTCGGTTGGGGTTGAAATCTTTGAACCTGACTTAGAAGAAAGTAAAAAGAAAAGACTTCATAATCAATATATAAAAGCAGATATTACAAAAATCGAATTTAAACCAGAATCATTTGATGCGGTTGTAGCTTTAAATGTATTAGAACATTTATCAATTGAAGAAGGAGTGATTCTAATTGAAAAAATGAAAAAATGGACACGAAAGAAAATTGTAATATCCACTCCAAATGGCTATGTATTTCAAGATGAATATGACAATAACCCACAACAAAAGCACAAATCTGGTTGGAGTGTTGAACAATTAGAAAAAACAGGATTTAAATCTGTGGGATGTTCTGGATGGAAACAACTTAAAGGTTATAAAGGAACAATAAAATATAAACCCCGTTTATTTTGGATTATAATTTCAGATATGAGTCAAAAGATAGTTTATAATTTTCCAAAGTTAGCATTTGAGATTATAGGCATCTGGAAAAAGAATAATGACTAAATTTCAGTCATTTATAATTTTAATTCAGTAGCGGGATATTTTATAAATTTCCACATTTCCATTTACATAAACTTTTAATAACGATATAGTTTTTTGATATTCAGAATACAATTCATTCGAAACTTTAAAATATTGGCCCCCTCCTTCGCGACTGTATATACGTTGCCTATCTATGTCCTCAAAATAGAAGAATGAATAATCATTAGGCTTTCTGAAGCCATCTATATAAAATTGAGTATCAATATTAATTGTTTTACCCTTGAGATAAAGAAATGCCATGTTTAAGTAATGATTCCCAATTATATTTCCAAAAGTATCAAAATTTGATACTGATATTTTTTCATACACTGTTGTATATTGGCGCCATTCTCCCATCGAATATCTGGGCTCAGCCGATTTATTATATACATCGGGATAATAACCAGAAATATTAATTATAATAAATACAATCATTAGGTACGATAATTTAGTATGGTGTTTCGAGCTAACAATGGCGTATGATACGGCCAATAACATAAATGGCCAGATAAATATTGTAAAACGTAAGAATTCTATTTTCAAAGAATAAGCAATGAATGACCAAACAATCAAGAAGCAACTAAAGACACATAAAAACACACTATAAAAATTTGTTATGGCCTTTTGGCTTCTAAGGATTAAAAAACCAAATATTAAGCCCATAATTCCCTGCCCATATAGGAATATCCTCCAATTTAAAGGGGTGCTTGTTCCTGTTCCTATAGGTTGTCCAGTCGCAGAGCCACTCATAATAGTAACAGTGGAGTGCAACAAATTCTGGCTCCAATTGCTTATGAATAGGAAATATGCAGCAATGGAAATTAATAATAATAAAATGAAAGTAATGCTTTTTGGTCTAATATTGTCAATTTGTATTTTTTTCACGGTGCATAATGACTTTAACGAAAACGTTTTCGTAATCCATATTAATCTGTATACAACTAAATAAAAGATAAGAAATGCAGCCAATACAACGGGAGCAAGAGGGTGTGCAAAAAGCAAGGTAAAACAAGAGAGGATAACCAATCCAGTGAATTGAATTTTTGGTATTTCAGCATTTCGAAAAATCAAAAATAAAATGAGAAAAAAAAGTGCAATCGACAAAGGCACTCTTCCAAATCCTGTAACTATTGTATAATAAAATAAAAATATAAATGATAAGCCAGACAAAAGACTGACTTGATTGTTCTTAAATATGTACCTCCCAAACATTAGGTAAAATAAAAGAGCCATACCATGCATCAATAATCCCATCCATCTTGCTATATTCACAAGTTCTACACCAGTAATTTGTGATAAAATAGCACCAAAAAAATGAATCGCAGGGTATGGGCCTACGGTGCCTAAAATATCAGGATTCCAACCAGCTTCAATTATATTTAGTGTAGCGCGTAACTCAAAGCTAGAATCTAGCCAGTAAAGATTGTTCATGCCTGCATTGGTGATAGAGATAAGTTGCAGAGAACCAAATAAGACAACAATTTCAGCATAAATAATCTTCAATTCACTTTTATCTGTTGTACAGTTTATTTGTAAAATGATCAAGATAGCAGCTGAGAGTGTGATAGACCAGAAAACAAAATAATTGGAGCCGTCCATGAATAGGTATACAATTAACAACGTCCATGAAACTGAGAACAAGGTGCTCAATATCAAAAATTTTCTTGAAAGCATAACATCACATTGACAAAATTTTTTCTTTGTAAATTACTATTATCTCAATTTTTTTACTATTTCAACATCTTCGGGAAGTGACTTGGGGTCGATATGCCATTTGATTGCCATTATAATTGAATTAAGGCATTTTTTCCTATCTGGCGACACCAAGATAAAAAAGGGTATGTGAACAAATATAAAGGGCAATAGAGCGATAACAAATTCATGTTGTTCATAGTTCTTTCTGACTAATAACAAATAATTTCTTAAATAGAAATAGACATTTAGCGGTCCAATTTTTCCGCTGGTTGAACCTCTCCTCTTATGCCAGAATTTTGCTGATGGCACATACATAATATTGTATCCACTTCTCATTAACCGAATAGCTATGTCCTTATCCTCACTACCAAAGAAATAATCTGAGTCGAAAAGGCCAATATTCAATAACGCTTTTGTCTTCAGCATTATAGCTGCTCCACATAGCATTTCAGTCTTAATATATTTTTCGCATTGTCCCGTATCAATTTCTCCACATCTATAATTTTTGCTCCTTATGAGTCCAATTTTTCCACCTGCGTAAATGATTTTCTTAGGATTAGAATAATCATATTCTTTGGGCCCCAAACCTCCTATATCGTTGTTCTGTTCTCCGACAATTACTAATTCCTTTAAGAAACCTCTATCTAGGATTGTGTCGTTGTTTAAGCATAGGACATAATCTGCTGCCCGTTCTATCGCCTTCTGAATACCCACATTAAATCCCCCTGAGAATCCTAAATTCTGCAAATTCCCTATTAAAGTTACTTCTGGGAAGGTTTCTCTGAAACATTCTATGGATCCATCCGTTGAAGCATTATCAACTATTATTATTTCAAAATTTGAATAATCTATTTTTTTTAGAGAGGTCAAACATTCGATTGTGTCCTGTTTCCCGTTCCAATTTATGATTATAATCACAACTTTTGGTACTACTGGGAGGTGTCCTATTTTTGTTGAAAGCATAATAAGTTTCCATATACTTTTAAATATTGATTAGCTATTTTGTCAAATGTATATCTACCTTCAATTGTTTTTCTTCCATTGGTGCCGATTTTTCTCCGTAATTTTTCATCAGAGAGACACAAGTAAAGATACTTCTTTAATTCACCTACATTTTCCCTCTTAAATAAAAATCCATCATACTCATGTTTTATCACATCTCTTGGACCTGGAATGTCACTTGCAATTACAGGCTTACCTGAAGCCATTGCTTCAATCATGACTATTCCAAACGATTCAAATAATGAGGGCAAAACAAAAACAGAACATTTCGACAAAAAACCTCTTAACTCATTTTTACCAACCATTGGTATAAAATGTACCCGATCAGCCATATTCTTTGATTTTACTATTTTTTTGAGTCTCATTTCGTCTGGGCCAGAACCAACAATTAATAAATCTGAATCAAAATCATTAATTAATTCAGAAAATGCTTCGATTAAATATTGTATTCCTTTTACCTTATCCAATCTCCCTGCGAATAAAATAAAATTTTCGTCACCCCTATTTGTGTATTTTTTGGCATCTACTGCGTTGGGGATTATACAGGTATTTGTAAAGCCACACTCCTGTAAATAATCTCGAATGCTGTTGGTTAATGCAATGATTGTGTCCGAACGAGACATGACTTTTTCTTCTATCCTTCTTTTAACATCAAAAAAAACATAATTTAATCGATTGCTTTCTATGGCAAAGTCTTTGTAAAATGCCATGCCATCTGGATTGTGAGTTGTAAAAGTTTTTGGTATATTTAAATTAGATGAAAAGTACGCTGAAAAACGTTCATTTAAACTTATTACATCTGGGTTGATTTGTTTAATCTTTTTGGTCACAGCTTTAGAATATAGCAATGTGCCAATTGTAGACATGATATGATGTCCACTTTTATCTTTGAGATGAGGCGTTCCGATATTGATGAATTGTATTCCGTCAACAATTGCTATTGATTCATTATCTTTAAATCCATCAAAAAGTCCTGTCACATAGACCTCGTGTCCTTTTTTAATAATTTCCTTTGAAATGCCGTATATCTGCGATTCAGCCCCACCATGCTCAAATGTATTAATAGATTTTAAACTTCCTGATGGAACAAATAATATTCTCATTGTGTTGTTTCCTTTCGTTCATTTGGATGTTTAATACCTTCATAAATTTTTTCGTAATACGTAATAATTATTTTCAAATCAAAATTATTCTCCACTAGCTTTCTCCCTTCTTCACCGAATTTCCTCATTAATCTGTCATCTATCAAAACTTTCAAAATTGCATCCTTCAACTGGTCTTTGTCACATTCGATTGTGTATCCTACATCTTCACCAATCCATTCAGATACGCCACAATTATTCGTAACTACCACAGGTTTGCCACACGCACATGCCTCCAAAACGACATTTCCAAAAGATTCGTACTTATCTTTTGATGGCAATACGAAAACATCTGCATCAACATAAGCCATAAATTTATCCGGTTCAAGGAGCGTTCCTGTAAATATTACATCATCATTAATCCATAATTTATTCACAATTTGTTTTAATTTTTGTAAATAACCCTCGTCGGGTCCAGCAATAACAAGTTTTACTTTTTCAAAATCATTTTTTAATTTACTAAATGCTTCTACAAGAATGTCAGCACCTTTTCTTTCATGTACCCTGCTCATAAATAGTATTATTTTTTCATCTGTTTTTATTGAATATTTCTTTTTAAATTGTCCTTTTTTCGGTAAATTCTGATATGTTTCCATGCTAATGCCGTTTGGTATGTGAATAACTTTTTCTTTGTCCAATTCAGGGAACACAGTACAATATTGATTAGATTCAATCCTTGAGGTCGCTATTATTTTACTTGTATCTTTAACTATAGAGTGACCGAAAAGCAAATCGAAACTTTTTTTTTGTTTGGTTTTACTGATTATTGGGATAGTCCCATGTGGTTGTAAAATATATGGTATATTATATTTTTTACTATAATAATGAACAAGTATTGCCTGAAAAGATCGATACTCATGCAAATGTATCACATCAAAATTTTTAATAGTTCTATTTAATTCAAAAGCCATTATTGGAGCCATAGCTAAGTTTTTATGAGCAAGTCTGTTACTTATATTATTAAAATGATATACTTCAATTCCATCTATTTTCATTGGATTTGTCTCATATTTAAAACGAGAACGTGCATTAAATACATCAGTAGTATATACTGTAACTTCATGCCCTTTCTTTACAAGCTCTCTTGAAATGTCGTAGGTTACCCTAGTGGGCCCACCGTATGCATACGCCGGAGGAAATGAAGATATTACTTGAAGAATTTTCATTCACACTTCTCCGAAGATGATACTTTCTTGGAAACTATTAAGCAGCATTTCCCAAAAATGTGCACATTTTTTCGTAAAAAATCACTGTGTATCATTGGAAATTCAACTGTTTCAATGCTCAATATATTGAAACCAGCTTCTTGAATCATTTTTTTCCAGCCATAAGATGAATGCGAATGCAAATGTGTTGGAGATCTCCCCATAAATATCCTGATTTTTTCAAATATACCTGGGCCACTAAACAAAAATATTCCATCATCTTCAAGAAGCTTATATATTTTCTTTAAATATTCCCCACATCTATTCATTTCAATGTGTTCTAAGACATCTAAACATGTTATATATTCAAATTTTATGTTAGCCAATGAGCTTTCCAGAATATCGATACTGCCATGTAGTATTCGAATGTGTTCATCTTTTTTAAATAATTCAGTGCATGCCTCGGCTGACTCTCCATCTACGTCAATTCCATAGATCATCTCAAATTTTTGTTTTTCTAATTTGATTAATTCCCCTGTACCTGCACCAATATCTAAAAGTGAATGACTTTTATTTATATATTTATCAATTATCCTTAGTTTTTTATAAACCAGACTATTTGGATCTAAATATTCTAGCTGTAAACTAGCATAATTCACTCTTTCATTCAACATTATTTAATCCCCTGAAAATAATATATTTTTAGCGCATATATATGAATACGCGCTCACCCTTATAAGCACAATCAAAGGGAAAAGTACCCATGAAACATCTCGATCTACAACTAATCCTTTAGCCATACCTTTTGCGCCCAAAATAATTTGCTCATAAAATATATCGCTCGCTGAAAGCTTCATCAATTGAAAACCCGTAGATGTGAAAGTCTTTGCGCCAGTAAACTGTTTTACTGCAAATTCTCCCAATGATTGCATTGTATCATGATATAATGGATCTCTGATAAAAATAACCTGATACCTGCGTTCCTTTAGCTTTTGTGCCCAATCAAAGTCCTCACCCCAATGAAGTGATCTGTTTATCCCTCCGATATCTTCGATGGATTTTTTTAAAAATAGTGCATTACCTCCACCATACAAACCTCGCTTATTCTTAATTCTATCCTCTATGATTACTCTCCATTGGTTAAAATATAATCGCACAGTTAGAGATCCGTTTGGGGGTGCAACATTTACAGGCCAGACCGTGCTAACATTATTGCTATAGTTGAAATATTTGATTGCATTTACCAACCAATTTTTATGGGGTATTATTATATCCGAATCAAATAAAGCTAATATTTGACCTGTTGAATTCTCTACACCAGTTTGTCTTGCACTCCCCAATAACCCATCATCAAAATAGATTTTTTCAGTATATTTCTTAGCGATTTCAATTGTTCGATCCTTCGAATGACCATCAACTATTATTATCTCTAATTCTGGATATTCTTGATTGATTATACTATTCAGACACTCATCTAAGGTATCTTCATTGTTCAAGGTAGGTATACAAAAAGAAACTCTTGGCAGGTCTTTAAGATTGATTATATTGCCTTTAAATTCAGAGGATGGTGGAGCAACAATTATATACTCATCTGATTCAGTTTTATTTATCTCATTTTTTTTACCAGTCATATGTCAAAACTACCTTTAAAACCGCAAATCAACTTTTTAACTTAATTCTCCATCAATCCTTTTAATCACCCTCGCAGGCACACCGCCTACAACAGCCATCCCTTCAACATTCTTAGTCACAACTGCCCCTGCACCCACAATAGCTTTTTCACCAATCCTAATCCCCGGCAATATTATTGCATTATTTCCAATAAACGCTCTTTTCTTGATCAATATAGGTGCGCTTTTCATAGCAAGACAGTGCGTCTGCCTGTATGCACCATCATGGGAGGAGATCATAACACTTGCGCCTATTGTTACATCATCTTCTATGACCACAGGAGAATACGAGCATTCAATGAATGCCCTGTTGCTTATATTGCATCCAGCACCAATATTAAGTGATTCACCAACAAGAAGAGACTGGAAACCTATGTGTGAGTTTTCACCCACAGATAACCTATTGACTTGGATAAATACCCCAGGCGCTACAAAAACACCATCAGCAATACATATATTATGAAAATCCTCTGATAAGATCAAGGAACCTGGGCCGAAATATACATTTTTCCCTATATCAGCACCAAGCATTTTAAAGACAAACTTCTTAAATGCAGATGAGGGGGAGTACATAGCAGAGCCTAATAACACTTTTTTTATCAAGCCTATCTTTTCGAGTCCTTTCCTGTCATCCCTGATATTATGATCGTTCTCCAAAAGAATTCCCTCAACCAATTTTTATATTTTTCATCATCCCAACAACCGTCTGCGCCCTGTGCCTGTACGTATGTCCTGCCAGCACCCGCTGCCGTGCTCTTTCACCAATTTGCGCTTGCTCATCATCAGAATCCAGCAGCCATTTATAAGCTTCAATTGCCTCATCTTCGCCATTGACCACGATCAATTCTTTACCCACATCGAACCATTCATCGATCCCATTGTACGGCTGGGAAACAATACATGAGCCATAGCCTGCTAACTCAAAAGGTCTTGCAGTTGATGAAGCGTAAACATTGGTATGAGACCACCGTGTGATATTTAAACTGATCTTACTTTTACAGCAGAACTCCCTGAACCCGCCATAAGAAAGATCCCCGATCAAATTTGCCGTTCCTAAATTCATTTTAAAGCCGCCACCTCCAATAGAGAAATTTAAATGTGTTAATTTTATTGATGGGTCCGTTATCATCTTTGTTATCCAATCCTCGCGATATTCACTCCCATAGCCGAAGAAAGAAACGTCGATGCTTTTTTTTACTTCAACAGGCTTAAAATAATCCGGGTCTATGGCATAATAAAGAGGATTAACATTCCTCGCTCCCATTTTTTCAAGATCAGGAATAACACCTTTTGAATTCGTGAAAAATGCATCATACTCGGAAAGATCAGCATTAACATAATAATTGAATTTGAATCCCCTGTCAACAGCATATTGGGGAAGGATCGTAGGCATATCGCCATCGAAATATGCAACTGGTATATGATATTCCTCTCGAATTCTTGAAGGTATCCCTTTGATATGGTTTAAAGGCACATTTACAAACAGTAAAGCATCAATATCCTTCTCTTTATCAAATATATTCAAAAGATGTCTTTCCCATTTGTTTTTCACATGTTTTTCTGCAAATCTGTTTATTAAAGTATCATTCTTCGCATTATGCTTCGAAAGATTGCATTGTTTTTTCTTTCTATCTAAATATGAATTATAAAGTTTGCTCTCCCATGAACATGGGTTTGGATAGGTTCTCCACCACAATGAATTAACCGGATCGCCAAGATAGGGTACAACAATAACTTCATTACCAGTTTCGTGAAGTGCTTTGAACAATTGCCACCATGACGGCGTACAGCCTAATTTATACTTCAAATCAATAGTCGAACATGCGATCAGTATTTTCAAAATGACACCGCCTTAGGTAGTGAAATATGATTTGCTGTAACTATCCCTACAAACGATTTTATTTCCTCCGGCCCTCCCTTCCACCAGTCATTGATGCTCAACGCAGTGATTTCATGCTTCCTGGATAAATATTTCACCAGCTCATGCGGTCTGTTGTGCTGTGATTTCTTCAAATCCACAATAGAGGTCAAAAGTATTTTCATCCAATCTCTCCTCAAAATCTTCCCTTAAGCTGCCCTGACCCGCTGTTCAGTACTGATAATTGCTGTAATACCACTTGTTTCAAATTTGGAACACCACCGCTGGTAAATCCAGGTTGATACTTTTTTTAATTTATTCAGGTAAACATTCCCTTATACATATACTTTTTCTAACATGTTAATGTGCATTTATCAGCATCATGAACCAATGCTTTGGCCGTACTCCGGGTCGCACCCGGTATTTTTCATGATATAGGCGGTCAAAAAATGCATATCTGCGGGCATCTGGATTTCAGAAGAAAATCAAGTATTATTTGACTGGATAAATAGGATTTGCTAATAAAATCGTATCCTGTCGATCCTGTAAATCCTTTGTGACAAGAAGTTACATCATAAATTGCCTCGTGCTGCCCCTTCCGTTTGGGGTAATCCTACTGGGGTATGCGTCTAGTAATGCTGGGGTATAAAGCCCTCAGGACAATATGGAGAAATTTGACAGTCTAAATCAAACAATCTGTTAGGATAAGAACACAATGGAGAAACTAAC
>VEPM01000045.1 GCA_012026795.1 Candidatus Methanoperedens sp. | reverse complement strand
ATTCTCATTGTTACCTGGGTTAGTTTTGTTCTTTCTACGAAGTTGGCACCTTTTGCCCCAAAACCAGACACAATTCTGACATTAGTAAAAACTAACCTGTTTTTAGGCATATTGGTGCTACTATTAACCGCAACCTTGAGAGGTGTATAGGGAAAACATGCATTTTTAGAGGTTATCTCTATCTTTTTATAGTCAAAAATCAATCATTTAGTGGAGGTCAAATATGCAATTAGGCATGATGGACGATTACGGAGCCGGAATGATGGGCTATGGAGGTGGGATACTCTGGCTGTTATTCTGGATACTGGTAATCATAGGGCTTGCACTGCTTATAAGATATCTATGGCAGGGCGGCAAAAGAGAAGAGGAATCAGCACTTGAGATACTGAAGAAAAAGTATGCCAGGGGAGAGATAAGTAAAGAAGAATTTGAAGAGAAAAAGAAAGACCTGTTATAAGAGGAGATGGAGGTAAATTTAAAATGTACAACTACAAAAAATCGACTATGCTGGGTTATTCAGATACAGTTGCAAAAGTAAAGGACGAACTGAAAAAAGAAGGGTTCGGGGTTCTCACAGAAATAGATGTCAAGCAAACTCTTAAGACCAAAATTAATGTAGATTTCGAGGATTATATAATCCTTGGAGCATGTAATCCTCCGCTGGCTTATCAGGCATTGACAGCCGAGCGGGATATCGGGGTCCTGCTCCCCTGCAATGTCATCGTTTATACAGAGGGTGGGAAAACATTTGTCAGTGCGGTCTTACCTACTGTTCAGCTTGGAAAAGTTGGCAATCCAAAGCTTTTACCCATTGCCGAGCAGGTTGAGAAAAAGTTAAAAAAGGTAGTGAACGCTACAGTAAGTAAATGACTGGCTATCCACCACTATTTTCGTCTAAACTGGTATGCAATGCCTGCACCAAGTACTCCGAGAGCAATCTCAAATCCGGGTGTTGAGGATGTAGAAACAGGTGTTTTTGCTGGTGGCGTTGCAGCAGGTGTTGGAGTCGGCGTTGTGGCATCTTCAACCACAATATCCACCTTGCGTTCAGAGAAATTTGCTATATACATCATAGCTTCCATACGGTTTCCACCGGGCATGGTAAGCCAGAAAGAAGATTCTTTTGAATCATACAGTTCCTGCTCTGTCATGACCTGCCTCATTGGTTCGTTGTCAAGGTATAAACGCATTCTCTGATTTTCGTTCCACACTAAAGAACTGTTATCTATGTTCATCATAACAAATTTTCCGGAGGGGTCTGTGGAATTAATTGTCATCCTCATACGATTTTTCTCCATGGATTTTATCTGAACGTTCATATTCTCGGAATAGTTGACAATGGAATATTTATCCGACATCCCTACAGAAACCTCTGCTCCCACCCTGTTCCTCATCATTTCTCCCATGAACTTTTGATGCATCCCATCAACCGGCATATTCACAGGCACAGCCCTGAATATAACATTTCCTGTAACCGGTCCAATCCTGACCACTCCCCCATCAATGCTTATAGATGTAGAGTTCGTTGAAGCGACAAATGCAGTCAAGTTACCAGTCTCTATTTTCACTACATTATCTTCCTTTGAAGCTTTCACACCCTCTGCGAGATCAAAAGTGATAGTTGTAGCTGCTTTTGCTCTGATGTTTATCACAGAAGCAGGATTATCATGCAATTGCATCACCACAGAACCGTCTTTATTCTCGATTCTTGTCAGGGCGCCTGCTGTTGTTGAATCCTTAAAATCAAAGTTGGCAACTTTGATAGAATCAAAAATCGTGATACCCGATATACCGTAATTCATCACGGCTCCCGTACTATTATCCACAGAAAAAGTCACATAATTCCCGTAGCTATTCCCCCCGCTGTGCATAAATCCCATTCCAGTCATACCCTCCTGGTTTCTCATTTCGTGGCCCCGGTTCATCATATCTTTTGCTATTCCACGCATCATATCGCTGCCAATCATGCCAGCCCCCATCATGTCTTTTCCACCCATCATGCCACTACCCGTCTGTCCATAAACAGGCAGGGACAGCATGAAGACAGCAAGCACAACAACTGCTGTTTTTATTGATAGTTTCATATTATCCTCCCTTAACTTTATAAAATAACATCTCTTTTTTAGTTAATAACTGCTTCGGATGCATTTTTTATGGACTTACATTAAAGGATGCGGTCATGCCTGCCTCCGCATGTTCTGGTATGTGGCAGTGCATCAACCATTCCCCGGGGTTAGTGAATTCAACGAGAATGTCTATGGTGCTTCCAGCAGGCACGAAGAGTGTATCCTTCCACACCAAATTATCATTGGATTTACCATCCTGTGCAAGAACAAGGAAGCGCTGTCCATGCAGATGTATAGGATGCTGCATGGGATGCATCGATGTTGGATCGTTGAATATCCTGATCTTCTTTATGTCGCCTACCTTTACCTGGTAGTTGGGTTTCTCTTCTCCACTAACATTGTCCTTGATAATCCATTTCACATTCTCGCTTGTTGACATGCTGTTCATCATAGCCATATCTTCATCCTCGTCCCACTCTATTGGCTCAACAGCCATTGCCATTTTTTCAAGTTCCTTTGCCAGCTCTTTGTCGAGGATATCAACAGTGAGATCAAGCTTATAATCCGGTGATGTGGAACGATATTTTTTGAACGGTGCTATATCTCTAATCACGTCGTAATTTTTCTTAAGAATCGAGAAGCTCTTTGATCCCATATTGAAAGATACATCATCAGAGACCTTCACTGTGCCAAGCACGTATGTCTTCACCGTGTTATTCTCTTCTGGAATGTTATTAAGAATCCGGAACGTGCCAGGCTTATCAAAGAGAACGTCTACAATGTACCGCTCTCCGACGCTGAGTACTACAGAATCCACAAAAGTTTCTTTTTCATATCTTCCTGAATCTCCTCCGATTAATTTCATCTTGGTGTTTTCAATTGAGAAATTAAATGTTCTCGTATTTGCTGAATCTGTAAGATAGAACCGCACAACTTCGCCCTTTCTCATATTCAGTTGATAATCCGCCTCTCCATTGATCAGCATGATACCCCCTAATCGTCCTGTCAGAGTGAAATCTGTGTAATTTCTGTTAAAAGGGTAGATATCGCCATTCATAAATTTGATATCATCGAGGAATAGAGTTGCCTTTTTATCCAATGAACTGCTCATGTGATGGGCAGGTTCAACAAGTATATTCCCGTATAGTCCCAATTCCTGACCTATATCGTCTCTTATATGGGGATGATACCAGTAGATTCCCTCGTCAGGGAAATCTAACTTGTAAAGAAAGCTTTCACCAGGCTTGACAGGTTCCTGCGTAACATCAGGAACACCGTCATATCTGTTTTCTATCCTCAAGCCGTGCCAGTGGACAGTTGTTTCTATATCAAGATTATTAGTGAAATTAACATAGATGCTGCTGCCCTGCTTAACCTTTATCAGGGGTCCAGGTATCTGACCGTTGTAGGCATACATGAGAACATCACTGCCATTAATATTTTTTACAATTGGATTTGCCTCAAGTGCAAAGGTTGCACCATCTTGGATAAGGTGGCGACTCCTATCCATCATATTTTGATTCATCATGGTATCCATCTGTTGGTCATTTTGAGACGCGAAAACCGCTGGTAACTCCAGAAAAGCTGCTGCTGTTAATAACATTAGCGTAATTATCAATTTTTTATTCATTTATTTACCTCCATTTTTCCTCAAAGTACTCTATCCTCCTCTATTTATGCAGTTTTTGATTTAAATTCATAAAAAAATCACCAAAATTTTTTTTAAAAAATTTTCGGCCATATCAGGATAACTATGCCAAGAATCATAAACAGGGACCCAGCCCAGAGAACATTTACCAGCGGCATCACTTCCACACTGAGACTGATCGAAGAAGGGTTTAATGCATCCTCAGAATAATGCATCAAGATATCTGCAAACAATGTCCTGTGAATAAGGAGTTTATGGAAATAACCGGATCTGTCACTCTTTGATAAGCTGACTATACCTGATCCATGCATATACCCATTTTTATAGAAATTTAAATTTAAAATCTGTTCCGATTCAGCCTCAGCTTTTATAGTAGTGTTGATATCCGTTACCGCTGCGCTCCATACAGCATCTATGCCCTTTGGAATATTTAATTCGATAGAGGCATAATCGACAGTGGCTTCTGTACTGAAAGACGTAGATACAATTGCTCCGAGAACAATAAAAATAAATCCCGCATGGATAAATCCTATACCTATATTACTACGTGAAAACCTGTGTTTGCCGCGAATAAATTTGAAAAATATTCCTCCTGCGGCAAAAATAGATACTGGTGTATAAGAAATTACAGATACATATCCAATAGATTGTACAACAAACATGGACTGCTGATAGAATTCTGAAGCAGTATTAAGGAGAGTCGGCGTCCCGGGGAAGAATGCAGTCACAGCGCCTATAAGGATCACTGAGAGCGTTATAAGCTGGAGGACTTTTGGTTTTATTACACCCTGAAGCAGGCAATATCCCGTAAGCGCTGTCAGCAGCAGTATTATAGGAAAACTCCAGAAATTATAGACTTCTTCTGGAATTAAGATTTGATCCCCGAAAATCTTCTCAGAGATGATGTCATGTGTGATACCCCAGAATGGGATAAAAGCCAGCATACACAATAACAAAATAGTTGTATGGAATGAAGTGCGAAGTGATTGCAGGTTCTTCAATGTCATTTTCCATCCGGATTCCTGTGATTTTCTCCTGCGGATTAAAAATATCATTATTATTGTGGCCAACAACATTGCAGCGAACAATATGATCCATAAATCGCTCCCCAGGAAATTGTGGTCGGAACCACGCACCCCTTTTCGCGAGAAGGACATTACATAAATGCTCAGTATAAATACTGAAGCGGATAACAGCGGAGCAGTTGTATCATACTCCCGGAAGTTGCGCTGATGCCTTATTACCGCATGCAGCGCCGCAGTCAGGACAAGCCATATTATGAGCGCGCCCGATTGGGCCGGGTCCCATCTCCAGAAGCCGTCCCAGCCGACAGTTTCATATGCCCATGCACCGCCTGTCGCCATAGCAAGGGATAAGAACAGCCATGAAGCTCTTCCCCATGACCTTGCAGTGTTAACCCACTCTTTTTCCCCTGAATAGAGGTAGGTAATTGCAGCGGCAAATAGAATAATTCCTGCCGCATACGCCATTAATACCAGGGGCGGATGGACCAGCAACCAGGGGCTTATCAACTTCGGACTCAAACCATGACCTGATAAAATACCTTCCCCTGATGCGTCTGGCGTGGGTCTAAAAGGCGAACCCATAAGGGTGGCCAATAAAAATAAAATTTCGATGCCCATGGCTATGCATATTATCTTCCGTTCGAATCCATTATTCGCCTGATTTCTTATATAATATAGCAAAACACACAACATGGCGGCCCATGCCAGCAGCAGGTGCATGCCTTCTTTCCCTGCCCACAAGGCTGCAATCCGATATGCGACGGGCATATCTCCACTATAAATATATACGTAATTTATACCAAAATCATTTGAGATAAAATAGTAAACAAGAAGCAGTGCCGCGGCTGAAATAGAGAGAAACGCCAGGCTGAGCCCATATATAAAATAGCTGCGATTGAGTTTACATATCAATATTGAAGCTATCGAAGCAAATAATCCGACCAGTAAGAGTATGTTCCCTGTGTCCATAATAGTTTATTTACCAAATTTTTTAAATATGTATATTAAAATCAATACGCCCGCTATCAGGAATACCAGTTCCCAGTGCCTGAATAAATAGAGTGCGCTGATCTTTTTATTTATCACAAAAGGGGCGGGCAAAACATCTCCCCATCTGCCTTTTGAATCCTGTGCATGCACAGAAACTATATGCGTGCCCTCAGTCAGGCCCGTTGTATCAATATCTGCAAACGCTTCCCTCACCTGGTCACCGGCAAGTTCTTTTCCAAGGGTCAGGTTCCTGCCGCTTCCACCCTCCCCTATGGCGTCAATAAAATACTCCACATCCGAGATATTGGAATCCCATCCTGCAACTGCCAGGACACTGATGGAAATATTATCGCCTGCGTAACTTTTCCTGGGGATAAGAATTATATCCTTAATATATGGAACGCCGGTTGATTTCTGCAGCACGTGCAGGGCGATAGGAGTATCCCCGCCGTGGCAGAGGGTGCAGTTAGAAGCTTCCCTGTGCCTGATATTTGTCAGGTTCGTGGCGTTAAATGGTGGATTACCACCGTATTTTACATGGCAATCAGTGCACTTATTCACCCTGGTGCCATTGTTCCAGTTATTCCATCCCGGCGACTGGATTGTGCCTGCCGGGAACTCACTGAAATGAAATTTCTCACTTCCGGTGGCGTTGTGGCAGGAGTCGCA
The DNA here is from genome assembly GCA_012026795.1 of Candidatus Methanoperedens sp. Classification (NCBI taxonomy): domain Archaea; kingdom Methanobacteriati; phylum Methanobacteriota; class Methanomicrobia; order Methanosarcinales; family Candidatus Methanoperedentaceae; genus Candidatus Methanoperedens; species Candidatus Methanoperedens sp. The sequence continues at coordinate 16,293 of VEPM01000045.1, read as the reverse complement.
TGATAATGTTACCGAACCATTTGTTTTTACCTGGAGTTTTATAACTTCTTTATCAGGTCCTGTAAGGTTATGGAACTGATTTTTTATCTCATTGTGGCATACGCCGCATGTGAGGGTTTTGTTGATCTTTTCTACTACCAGACTGCTGTAATGCGAAGCGTCATAATCTGAATGGCAGTTTGTGCATGTAACATCAGGAACGGTCTGTTTAATATGGGTATTATGGCAATCCGTACACCGGGCATCCCTGCTATCCACAACCCTTCCAACAGGTCTTTCCCATGCAAGGGTAGGTTTGTGGAACCTGCTCACCCTGTTGGAATCGTGGCATGTCTCGCAGTTCAGTCTCATTCCAAGTATAGCATGTTCAGTCTTGTTCCCGTGGATGAGGCGCGGGATCTGAATGGCGGGCTTATATGGAAAGCTTCCCTCCGTACTGTGGCACTCAGAGCAAAAGATCCGTGATAAGTTATCATCCTGTGAAATATTATCCCAGTCCAGGAGGTTTTTAGTGAGTGAGCGATTATGGAGCGTAGTGTTGACCACATTATGGCATAGTTCGCACGAGAAGCTGGTATTCTGCGCTGTCGTATTTGCCCGCCCTTGCGGCGCTCCCGGGTAATGTGTGCGAATAATGCCTCTGACCCCATATTTTTCCACAGCGTCCTCTCTCGTATGACATTTTATGCATGTCCTCTCAATGGGAATTGTAAGATTTATATCGTGCAGAGTTTTAACCTGCCCTGTTCCGTGGCAATCAATGCATGAACCGTTGTGGGAATATACCAGGGATGCGTTCCCCCATTTAGCAGCATTGGTAGTGTTCCCATGGCAGGAAAGACAATCTGTGGAGTTATATGTTATGTTTGCCGAGTAATGCGAAACATTGGCTTTCGAAATATTAAATCCGTATTTTACAAGACTATTGCTGTGGCATATCTCGCAGTTTATTTTCAAAGTCAGCTTTTCCCCGGCTTTTGTGTGGCCATTGACACCGGGGGCATCATAAGCAGTAGTAAATGAATGACACGATGAACATGATCTTGGTGCGAGGTATTCTTCAGGATGGGTCAGAGGCATGGTGCCGTTGCCGTGGCATGCCCAGCACGCCTTGTTGATCGGATCGGTTACTCCTTTGCTTTCTGTTCTATTATTGAGGTTCGCATGGACGCTCTTTCTTAAAGCATTAACATCTATCTGCTTTGCGGCTATTCCACCGAGGTTGTGACAGCCGCTGCATTCGGGGCTGAAATTCCCGCTGGTCAGGGCAGATTCATGGAACGTTGCCGGCACTTCACCGATTTTTATATACTGGCCAGGAACCAGTTCTGAACCAGTATAATTTCCAACAGTTTCATTTTGCCCGATCACATACGTTTCATTTGACAGGTGGCGAACATCTTCAATTACGATAATTGCCACTTCCGCCGCAGCGGCAGATGATACATTGATCACCTGGAAGATGAGAATAATAAAAAACAGGTATTTTATCAATTCATTCATACGTACTCATCCATTTACGAACATACCAGCTATCTTCAGGCTTAACATCGTGACCTCGACGCCATTCGATGTTGTATTGTATGTGAAGTAATCCCCTTCCCTGACGAACTCCTCTTTGACAACAATATTGTTTTTTATTAATGTGAGATACATATTTGTGCGGCTGAAATCCTTTATTCTCAGTTCATATCCACTTCCAAGATCCCATGATTCACCCGAGTACATCGTTTTTTTATCTACGGCTGAGAAATCGATGTCTATCTGGCTTAATGTGATATTCTCCTCCTCGTTTTTGAGTACGAAATACCTGTACCCGTCCGGCTTACCCTGCCTGTAATCCCTGACATGGCAGGCGTAGCACTGGACGCTGCTCGTTTCGGTATGTATATGTTTTGGCACAAATCCGCGAAAAGTCACAAGGCTCACTGTTCCGCCGTATAATATTTCCGATATCCCAAGATCTATTATTGTTTTATTGTCGCCGTTCTCAACAAGTTTTGCATCGTACTTGAAGATGCCACCTTCGGGAACAAGGTCTTTCTGTATCGGTTTCCCGTTGTAATACAGTTCAAGCCAGGACGATTGGCCTTCTTTATCCACTTCGATGATCGCTATGCTGTAGTTCCGGTCAAGTTTCCAGGTTTCATCTGAAACAAGTTTCTTTTCAACCTCAACAAGCTGAATTGTCTCTCTCGGGTCAGGCGGGCTCCCCCACTTTTTCCCGGTTTCTTTATTCTGGTGGCAGCTTACACAATCCCTGGTATCCACTTTAGGGTATTGGGCGTAATGAGATACAGTGGAATTTATTGTTTTCCCTGAAGCAAGGACATCATTGCTATGGCAAAGGGTGCAGGCTGCTGCCACCTTTACCTGGTTGCTTTCGGGAGTATGCCTTGATAGATGATTTGGCTTTAATTTTTTTGTCAGGTTAAGAGCTCCGTCAATGTGGCATGTGGAGCAGGTATCCGGCTGTTCAGCTATATTCGGGTGTGCAACTGGTGCAGTAATTATATTTGAATGACATGTCCAGCATGCCCTGTTGAGACTGGAATTTGCATTGTTCAGGTTTGCATGAATACTCTGGTTGATGGATGATTCGCTTACTTTATTCAGGGCAAAGCCACTTGTCCCGTGGCACTGTATGCAATTCGATAAATTATAACCCTGCATATTTGCAAGTGTTGAACTGTGTAGCCTGCCTGTGCCGTGGCATGATGAACAACTTATGCCGCCATTGTGGGTTATGTTCGTCCTTGAGGTCTTATTGAAAACATCCGAGAACTCAGAAGCAGGGTTCTGGTGGCAGTATGTGCAGTTAGTGCTTGTTTTGTTTGAATCCAGCATGTCAGTCCTGTTCTTGCCATAGTGGGAAATTGTTGAATTCAGGGTGCTCCCGTTGAGGTTGATCATCTGCGATTTGCCATGGCATATCTGGCACGTGGCATTCACGGTGATATTGGTGGCATGGGTGGTATGCTCGTCTGCTCTTAGCGAATTAAATTTCCCGGAGATGTGGCAGGAGACACATGTGAGCGCAGGATTATGCATCGGGTGCTTTATCGGAGGTGTTGTTGAGTTGGAATGGCATGCCCAGCATGCCCTGTTGAGATCGGAACTTGCATTATTCAGACCTGCATGAATGCTCTCGTTCAAGATGCCTTCATTGATTTTCGGGGTAATTTCCCCTATCATGCCGCCGCTGTAATTCGTATTGCTTCCGTGGCATCGCAGGCATTCGGACACTATCCCCATGCTCATATTATGTCCGGTCATATTGTGTCCTTTATCGGAAAAAGACGAAACTGCGAACAGTGATAAGGATTCTGTAGATGCCCTCAGTATATTTTCATCTTCATTTATTTCAGTTGGTAACTGCACCCATGTTGAATTGGAGTAATGGAAGATAGAAAGGTTATTTTCATCCGTTCCATTTAATTCTGAATCGGAGTATGCTATCTCCATGTTCACTTTATCGTATGATAAATTTATGGCATATATCCTGAAGAATTTGATCGGGCTTCCGGGTAATGGAGCATTTGAGCTATTTCTACTATCCAACTCAAGGATGATCTTTGTGTTCCCGGGTCCGGTAAAGGAAACTGATATCGGCATTAATTCTTTATCTGCATGGTCATGAGAGGTGTTGTTATCGATCTCAGACGTGCTATTATGGTTATGGACAGAGGAATTTTCAAAATGAGATGAAACTGCAAAGAGAGAGAAGGAATCGGTTGTTGCCTCCAGAGTATTTCTTTCTGTGTTCACTTTTGTAGGCAGCACGACCCATGTTGAATTATTGTGTTCATGCCGGAAAATCATGAGTTTTTCTTCATCAGTATCTTTTATCTCCATTTCTGAATATGATGCATTAACGGTGATTTTTTCGAAAGAAATGTTCTGCGCATTTACCTTAAAAAACCTGAACGAAGAGCCAGGAGGGTCGGAGGTTACTGGATTTTTTTTTCCGAAATCCTCGATATTAACTTTTCTTTGTTCTGCAATGTCTTTCATCAGGAAGGTTACGGACAGATTCGCATCCGGATGAACGTGCAAGGAAGAATTGCCGTCTGTAGCATGCGCCAGAGATGAGAAAAATGCCATGACAAATATTATGACAGCAATCAAATAATAACGATTAGCATGTTGATTACTCCTGCCATTTCTAATTTGCATTCTGTTTTTTAAAACGAGCATAATCTATACCATGATCATGTTAAGAATTTTATATATGGAATTTGGTTTTTAATACAGTTGTGCTTTATAAAGCCAAGATAAATATACATAAGATATTAATTTTCTAAAGCGCAAAGTATTTAGAAATGTTTTGGTAATACTATGCGAAAATTTGCATTATGAAGAAAAAATAAACATTTATTATCCTCTGTGCACCGAAAAGTCCTGAAACATTTCCAACATTTAAGTCGTTTAATGTATGTTTGAGTCATATAGAGCGCCTTCGCTTGTTATTTTATACTTCTTTCTTAGCAACATGGATACAATCAAAATGGATAAAATAAAAACCAGTATTGGAACTATCCATGTTTCAGGCAGGGTAAAAGGCACGTGGGTGTTTATTCCCGATTTATGCAAAACGAGATCAAGCAGGCTCTCTTTCCCGGCTATATGTCCTCCCATTGAACCAGTCAGCGTTATGCTTAAAAATCCTCCCAGAGCCATCGAAACATACAAAGATTTCAGCTTCAAGCTCTTCCATAAATCTACTCCATACTTCCATCTTATCAGCAGGAATATCGTCCAGAAGATTATCGCGAATCCTGTGAACAGTATCTTGTTCAGCACTAAAGGAGAAGCAAACAAAGCCTCCCCTGGCCAGGTCGAGGTGAGCCCGGTTATAGCACTGACTATAAGGAACAATAACCCGGCCAGTGCTGAAACAAAGGCTGTCTGCTCAAGAACCCGGGTTGCTTTTGGGAATTTTCCCAGTTTATCTCCAATTATTTTAAGTGAAATAGAAATGAATGCCAGGACAAGCATCCCGGTATGCATCTCGGCCGAAATTGTGTGTAAATGACTCATTTACTTCCTCCTCTTTTCCGGAATGATAAGCAAAGCGGCTGTTATACCCGCAATTGAGATAACTCCGGTGAGCATGGTAAGGAAAGATTGGTACCGATCCTTTTTGGTTGGGATGGAATCAGTTGCAGGATTTTGGGTTTTTAATACGCTGTCTTCCTTCCCTGCATTATTTGTGTCTTCATTCTGCCCCTTGCCTGAAAAGAAATTTATAAATGCCATTGATTTTGCTGGATGATAGCCGGTCAGGTCATCTGTATCTGAGTATGCTAACTGGACTTTATACTCATTATCTTTTAAGGTACTGTCAAAACTGTCTGCAGTGTTTAGTTTCCTTTTAAACTCGATTACTGTACCTTTATCGTTCCCGGAACCAGCAGATTCCAGAATATCATTTTTTCCGCCAAGAGCGGTATCAGGAGCATGGTTTACAGCTGAATTGGCAAAACTATCCAGGATAAACAATTTACCATCTTTTACATATCCCAGAATTATATCCGCTCCTTGCATTAGAGGGCCTGTGGGAGCTATGCCGATACCCATCCATCCTTTAGCATGGCTTCTCAGTGCCATGTATATATTTTCTTCATCCAGCGTCCAGTAAACATCCATGTTTATTTTAGTGTCCCTGTAATGATTTTGATATTCGTTTTCCTGAATTTGTCCATCTATTTTAGGAGTGGCTTCATAGAAAGCAGAGCTGACGCTGGCGAAAGATAATAGAAATAACACTGCTGAGATGCACCTCAAAGATATAATTATTGAATTCTTACATCGAAGAGATTTTATTATTTTATTGAAAGTGCTTTTTTTCATAGCTATCTTTGTATCCCTGATATGTTTATTCCAAAGGTCAATCAAAATGTAACCAGCTTATTAATTGATGCAAGGCTTATATGGTATTCTTCAGCTATTGCACATTCTGCTTTTGTTGCGGCATCCTGTGCATTCAATCCTTTTGCTACAAATTCGTCTCTTTTTTTACAAATATATGTCAGTATGTTGAATGTATCCATGATTTCGACTCTGCATTACGAGATTTTGTACCGTTTATTTTTCCCGAAAGCAGACTTATTCACCTCTTGATCTTAACATGTTAATAGTAGATGCTTATCCCTTAATCGGTTTTTGCTTTAAAAAACCAAACGACATTTACTGATTTTTTACTTTTTTGAAACAAAATGAGGGATTAATTTAAGAAATAAAATTTAAAGCGTTCTATTTACAAATAAAAAAAGTAATTATTAAAGGTCTATTCCCACAATCCCATTGGCGGGATTTTTCTCGAATAACCGCCTCTTGTACTGTTTTCTTCACCTCTGCTATTGACTTCTGTATAATTATTTTCTTCCATTCCTTGCCTAAAAATAGGCGGACCATTTTGGAACGTGCGCATAAATCTCCGGTCGGTCCTTGATTCAAACCTTTTTTCAAGCTGCGCGCTGTCATCAAAGGCTCTATTTAATCCTTCGTTATCAGGGAAATCCTGAATAAGCCTTTCCAGAACGAACTGATGCTTCATAATCTTTCTCTGCGCACTGAAAAGTCCTGAAACATTTTCAGTGGTATTCGAAACTGAATCATCAACTGCCTGGATTTTTTCCCTGTACCGCTCAATCGCCATATTGGCGTTATCCTTATTATTGCTTCTCAATTCGGTTTTTGCCTCAGCCAGCCGCGATCTTGCATGTTCTATTTGTTTTTCAATCTTTTCGCTCTCATTAAACGTGAAAATCTCACTAAAGTCCTCAAATGCAATTTTTAATCCGTAAAAAGCACTGCTCGGACCTATTGGACCTTCATAAGGCGCTATATCCTCATAAATTTCGTTAGTTGTATCATCGGTCGGATCATCCGATTGTGCCACGCCAATATTTACTGTAAATGCAAGGGATAACAGGATTATTCCGGACATAATCATATATCTAATATTTATATTTTTCATGTTTTATTTCCTCCTTTAATTTTTTTCTTTTCTTCCCGGATGCAATACCAAATCCTATGTTTAAGCTCTTCAGGATCGATGACTGAACTTATGAGTCTACCATGATAAGAACTAACTTTTAAGGACGGTGAGTGGGGAGTGTTTATTAAAATGATTCTTCCTTCCCATCTCTACTTTCGTCAAAAGTTTCGCTTTTATTCATGAGTGTAATTCACCCTTTAAGTATTCTTAAAGCCAACATGATTCTGCCTTCGGGCGCTTTTGGGATTCAGTTGCTCTGGCATAAACTCTGAACCCTGGATACATGTTGGTTGTAGGTGCTTATTCCTTAATCGGTTTTTGCTTTAAAAATCAAAAAGCATTTACCAATCTTTTTACTTTTTACAACAAAAACAGCGGATTAATTTTCAGATATAGCGTTCGTTTCTATTTTATTAATAGCGTCCACCAGTCAATTACTTTGATTGATAGATAAACAATTCCTATACTTTTAATAATCTTTGCTGCTGAAATCACAATCAAGAACCTTTTGGATTCATAATTCTCTATTCCTGCCACCATGGGAGCAAGATCGCCCACAAGGGGAATCCAAGGGGATACCAGAAGAAATAATGCGCCGTATTTACGAAAGTACATCTGCATCTGTTTTTCTTTTTCTTTGTTATGGAACGGGATTATTTTTCTAAGCTTATATTTTCCCACAAGATAGCCCAGGGATGCTCCGATTATAGAGCCTACTATTAAGGTTGTTAATATTATTTCCGGCTTTTTTCCAACGTCAAGTAATCCAAACACTGCAGGTTCTGTGGGTATCGGGATAACGGATGAAATAAGACTTATGGTAAAAAGTCCCATCATGCCATGAGCTATAAATAATTCAAATAATACCATTTTTACTGATTTTGTTTTTTATGAGATAAATATAATCTTTTACAATCTTTATCATTCTAAAGCTTTCTTTTTACAAATAAGAAAACACAAAGATACGAAATTTTATTTTTGTGAAGCATAAATGACTTCAAGTATCACAACAATCTAATTTCAGAGGTGAACTAATGGCAATGGCAATATGCAAGTGCCCTATTTGTGGCTGCGGCGTGGAGATCAACGAGACAAACTCACAGCTAAAAAGTGAGTACATGGGATTGGCCTACTTCTTCTACACGCCAGCGTGTAAGCGTATTTTCGACGCGAGTCCGGTGAGTCACGCAGCGGTTTGCTAGATAAAATCAGTTTATTCGGCAGATTATGCAGAAGTAAATCCGGAGAGATGCCCTTATGAGGAAAAACCCGACCAGAAATTATGAAAATTAAAATTGGTCATTTGATCCGACTGACATCTCTTCGGCTCGCGATAAATTTGGATTTTATGTTGAACTAACATGTATCAAGGTTTAAAATTGAAATGAAGAACACACCACTTATAACAATTATCAGGGATTGGATTGAGGCGCATCGACTGCAGTTCGCAATTGCGCTCATTGTTCTAATTTCAGCTGTGTTTATAGCTTCTGAAAAAGCGATTGAAGTAACCGAGAATCCTGCATTCTGCGGAAAGAACTGTCATATCATGAGACCATATTATGATTCATGGAATGCATCCTCTCATAATGGTGTTCCATGTGTTAAGTGCCATTATGAGCCTGGCGTAATCGGTGAAATAAAAGGCAAGATGAACGGGCTTAAACAAATGTACAATTATGAGACCAGATCTGAAGATTATTCCGGGCAGCTTTATGCAAAAGTACTTGATAAAAACTGTCTCAGCTGCCATGAAAAACGTATCTTTTCTTCAAATACCAATTACCTTGGTGTGAATTTCAGCCACAGGGACCATTTACTCCAACCCAATAGAGGTATCGGATTAACATGCACAAGCTGCCATTCCATGCTTGTGATAGGCATGAAAGAACACCAGCGAGTTACAGAACCATCTTGTGGTCAGTGCCATCCTGGTCTTGCCCAGATGAAAAAAGATACCGGGCATATAGTTGTGACCTCTTCAACATGCTTTACCTGTCATTTTAGGAATGTATCGAATAATACTTCTATTTCAGGATGCCCGTCATGTCACGGCCCACCAGAAGAAAAAACATTTCGGAATTATACGAACTTTAATCATTCAAGCCATGTCAACCGTGGGGCTGGATGCCTGACCTGCCATACAAATATATCAACAGGTGCAAATGATATTGTTCCAAAGGATAAATGCTATTCATGCCATAATATCAAAGAAAGGGTAGAAAAGTATGACGATTTCAGTTTTGTGCATAAGACTCACGTTACAAACAATAAAATCGCCTGCTATAACTGTCACTCTAATGTGAAGCACAGCCCAACATTAAAAGAGAATATATGCGCCACCTGCCACAGTAAAGAGAAAGAGCACCCTGGCGACTGGTTGGCAACACATAAGAAAGAGGTTTTAATAGGTAAAAACTGTAGCAGCTGCCATCAACCGAAGTTCTGTGCAGACTGCCATGCCACAGGAGCGGCAAATAGTATAAAACGAAAATAGCTGATTAAAAATCTAAAAAACTTAAAGAGAAAAGCGCTTAAATAAAGAACCAAATAAACATTTTATATGTGTATTGGAGGATTTATGAGTAAGCTGTATAAAAAAATATTAATAGCAACAGATGGTTCAGAGCATGTTAAAAAGGCAGTAAACCATGCAATCGAACTTGCAAAGCTTTCCGACGCAGAACTTTATGCTGTCTATGTGATGGACATAAAAACCGATTATGGTCCTAAATCGTACCTTTCTACTGATATATCCACAGAAGGCATAAGAAGTTTGAGACAAGAAGGTAATGAGGCTACAAAATACATCGAGGATTTGGCAAAGAAAGAAGGTATCCATACTGATAGATGGATTGTGGAAGGACACCCGGCTGAAGAGATATTGAGGCTTGCAGAGGAGCAGTCCGTCGATCTAATAGTAATGGGCACACTGGGCAGAAGCGGGATGGAAAAATTTTTGCTCGGAAGTGTGGCTGATAAAGTTATACGAGGTTCGAGAATTCCTGTGCTGACTGTAAGAAAATAATTTGCTGATCATCTTGTTTAAAATTAAATCTGGAGGAACATAAATGGCTGCTTTAATTTCTCTGATGATTCCAATTCCTTTAATCGGCGCCATAATTACCTTTTAAGTGGTGAAATATAATGAAATTGTTTGATAAAATTAATTGGTTTGGAAAAAACAGAGTTAAAAAAACAGGAAGAGAAATAAGAAAAGACGATAAGATGATAAAAGTCCGCTTTCAATCTATGTTAGGTGAAAGAAATATAATAATGACTATACGTGAGCTGCAAAAAAATTATAAAGATTATTTAATTATCAATCCAATAGTTGGAGAGAAGATAAATATAGAAGACTTATCCGATCTGGACATTTCAGAGGTGCTAGCTAAACCGCCTTCTGAGGAATGCTGCTAAAGATTTGAAAAATGTAGATTGCCTTACGTGGGCTGCCAGACTTGAGCAGATTTATTGCTGAATTTCTTGTAATCAGAAAATAAACAGTAGTCGGTGTAGATTTCCCCTGATCCGCCTCTATAATACCTGAATAGGAACAAGTGTTATACTGAGCAGCCCAAGAACAAAAGCAATAATACCGAGAACTATCCTTCCTTTGCCCAGAGGAATATCGTCATTAATCGGTCTGGGATGACCGGAAGAGGCAAATAAGGAAAGTAAAAGTCCCCAGAATATCCACATGAATCCGTCACTCTTCAGGAAATAAGTAACATAAAATCCAAGTGGAATAAGCAAAAACGGCAAAACCATTGATAAACGGGATGCCTTCTCACCCACCATTGCGCGAAGGACATGCCCGCCGTCAAGCTGCCCCACCGGAATGAGGTTCAATGCTGTTACAAGCATCCCAACCCAGCCTGCAAATGCAACAGGATGCAAAGGCGCTGCCTCATTCAGAGGTATGAAATATGTTATGAATTCAAATAGAGGCGGAAGGCCCAGTTGGATTTGAGATCCCTCTCCTGTTACCTGGATGGGGCGTTGAAGGAGACCAATAACGGTTATTGCAATGGATACAAAAAGGCCAATAAGTGGACCCGATACCCCAACATCAAAAAGAGCTTTCCGATCAGGTATAGGCCCGCGATGCTTTATTACTGCTCCCATTGTACCTATCAGGCTTGGAAATGGGATAAAATATGGTAGTGATGTATGCATACCGTGCTTTCTCGCAACAATGTAATGCCCTGCTTCATGGGCTCCCAGTACAGTCATAATAGCGATGGTGAAAGGGATACCCTTTACGACATCAGATGGATTACTGATTGGATCAGCCCCGAAAAGGAATGATCCCATTACCATTGTGGTCAAAAAAGTAGCAAGAGCCAGCACGACATTTATCCATATCCGCTCCCCAGCGGCTTTAAATGGAGAAGCTATCAGTATCTGCTCCCCAAGTTCATATTTAATAGAATACTGATACCCATTCTCAGTAAAAATAGCCCATAATTTTCGATGTATTACTGTTCCATCTTCTTTTGGTATCCCGAAGAAATATATGGTATCTTTAGCTTGCTGGATTTCATAGATGGAGAAAACATGGCTGATTTTTTCCGCCAATTCCTCAACAACTGAAGATTTTTTATCGGGATTCATCGCACTAATATTCCAAATCTTACCTAATGAGTATAACTGTCCGGTATCTCTTTCTCGCCAATCAGGCACGGCGCAGTCTCGTCGTTCATACTGCAGCATTTCCTGAGAACCACAACTGTCGCAAGTCCTCCGGCAAAACTTGCTATGCTTGACCTGTCACATTTGTGGAACGGGCGTTCTTTTAGAGTGAGAAAACGTAACTCAAATTTTTTCTTAAGTAGTCCCTCCATAAGATAAGAATAGAACCCTCCTGTTATTTCGGTGGGCAAGCTATGGAAAGCATAGATTACATAACCGTCTTCGTTAATCACACGCAGGAACTCTGACACCGTCTTTTTTGGCTCTTTCAACGTTTCCAGCGCCCATGTAGAGGTAACTACATCGAAAGAATTGTCGGGATATGGAAGGGATGTAATATCTTGAACCTCGAAATGGACTCTTCTGTCTTTTATTTTTTCCCGTGCTATTTTCAGCATCCCTTTTGAGATATCAACGCCAATGACTTTTGAGGGATTTGAGTTATTAAGTATAGCCCCGATCGCTTCTCCAGTCCCTGTGCCAGCATCAAGGACAGTTGCACCATCTTTAATATTTTTTTGTAACAGTTCCTCAAAATGAGTCCATACCCCTTTTCCCATGGTATTTTTCCAGAAGGATGCATAGGAATCATACTGACCAGCTATCGAATCATACATCTCCTGAACATCCCTGGATCTGGCTTTAAGAAGTCCGAGATATGCAAAAATTTCGATGCGAACCTTACTTTTCATTTTTCCCCATAATTGTTCATAGCTTAAATCTCCCCTCACAACATCGAAGATTTGTTCATAGAATTCAGGGTGATGTTTCAGCAATTCATATCCTAATTTCGGAAATGTATAAAAGACCTTACCGATCTTTCGCGCATACTGGAATTCAGGGTATATTTCCTGAGCAATGCGTTCCTGATAAATGGCAGTTGTCATATTACCATTCAAAATACCTTCAGCAACTTCTGCAGCGATCTGACCGCTGCGTATTGCATAATAGATTCCTTCGCCAAGGTAAGGATCAACAAGAGCGGCAGCATCGCCAGTCAGCATGGTTCGATCGCTTATGATTTTAGACTCTCCATCAAAAAAAGGAATTGTATACCCAAACTTACGTTCGCTCTCAATGTCATCAAGCAGATACTGGTCTGATAGAAATTCTGAGTAATAGTGTTTGGGATTTTTTATCATTTCCTTCAATCCACCCACACCGAGTGATAGGTGGTCAGCCTTCGGGAAAATCCAGCCGTAACCGTATGGGACAGAGCCAAAATCGAACAGGATCTCATTGCTCACTCTATTGAATGCCTTTTCTTTGACATTAACTTCGCCTTCTATAAGTACAGCAGTTCTTTTTTTGGGTTTGAGTCCGATTGAACGTGCGACTATGCCGTTGACACCATCCGCCCCGATAAGAAGCTCTGTAGCATGCGTATTTTTTTCTGTCATTACAAGCACGTTATCCTTCCTTTCTTCCACATGAGTGACTTTCTCCTGCTCGTGTATTTCAGATCCAGCAGCTCTTGCCTTCTCAACGAGGAAGTTATCAAAGACATCCCTCATGACCGTGTATACAATAGGATTTTGGGATACAGCCCTTAAATCCCCAGTTCCCCTGAAAGTAAAGTTTACTTTATATATGGTTCTCTCAACAACACTTTTAAAATCCGGCTCCAGAATCTTTTCGATTTTGGCAGTAAGACCCCCTCCACAGGGCTTGTATCTGGGATGTCTCTGCTTATCGAATGCCAGCACATTAAAGCCTTTTTTGCTTAATTCATATGCAGCGGTTGATCCGGCAGGGCCGAAACCTGCTACTATAATATCATATTTCATTTTACCTCCTCTGCAAATATTTTATTGAAGTAATTATATATCGGCACGAATATAAAACCTGATAACACGCCCCATATGAATGACTCAGCCAGACCCAACAGAAAACTTGACGGAGTGAGCCAGGTAAAACCGGGCAGCAGGAGAGACCACACTTTTCTCATCTCATAAACAGGCCAGAGCAGGTCAAACAGCACGCAGATAACGTAGATGACTGCGAGAAATACCCCAAGGGATAATGCTACAACTTTTGTATATAGTCTGTACATATAATCGCCAACCTTTATTATACTTAAGCCGTTACAGATGGGAGGATATTTAGGCCGTATAAAGGGATAGCCTGTTTTTTTTGAATGGGGTGCTTACGTGGGAACGCCTCTGGCAACATTTCGATACAACCTATCAACTCATGGTAAATCTTATGCCTCGGGCTTACAATTATCACATGAGCCGGAGGATGGATTTTCCTCAGCCTGCTGATGGCTGCACTGGCTGAATCAATCAACGGTACAACAGCCGCAACCGTGCAACCGCTTTTTAATGGAGACTTCATTACATTTACAAGTATACTGTCCGCAAAACTTGGTTCAAGCCTTTTTGGTACGTTGGCGTATGACATATGACCATACTTCACAAGGTCATGAAGTGTTGTTCTTAATTTAGAGCTGTCATTCGCTCTAATTACTGCCAATGAATTCATTTTTTCTACTCCAATTGATGTTAGTATATCAGATGTATCGTATCCAGAGACTACATCTTTTAATTTTTAATGTACTAGTATCGGGGCTTATCCTTTAATCGGTTTTTGCTTTAAAAAGCCAAAAAAACATTTACTGATTTTACTTTTTATAATAAAAATAAAGGATTATTTTTTGGATATAAAAATGTGATAATTGGCTCCAAGATTATAAAGATGCAAGATAAAGAGCTGCATCTCTGAATCTTTTCCATATGTACTTACCCGCTCCTATATTTCTACACTATACCATATTTGTTGTTGATCATAACGCATAAATTTCTTCTCTTCAAAAGAAGAGGAACGAAATTATTAAAAACAACATGAGGGACGCACTGATTTATACTGAAGATGCGCAGAAGTTTTTCCTGATTGTTTTTCATTTTTAAAAGATGTTTGATTCCAGGATATGCATAGTTTTTGTTCAGTATTCCTCTGGCAACCTCTTCGCCTGATAAAATAGCCTGGTATATCCCTTCTCCAGTCAGTCCTGATGCAAACCCAGCCGCATCACCGGCTAAGAACCTGTTCTTGAAAACAAATCCCTTATAATCAATGTTAATGCGTGCAGCTTCGAACCTTGTTCTTTCAATGGAGAGCCTATCACATAGCTCATCAAGGCTGCGCCTCATCAATGCACCGTTTCCAGTCATTCCTCCAATCCCTATTGATGTAAAGCCCCGGTGTGGAAATATCCAGCTGTATTTAAGGATGTATCTAAAGTCGTCTACAAAGACCTCCAGGTCTTTTCTCAGTGTTTTGCTTATATACTGGATCCCTATTACAGTCTTATTAACAGGTATATCCAGGGATCTCCTGACAATCGAGTTAGAACCGTCAGCACCTACTAAATGATCAAAACCTATTTTTTCGCCGTTTACAATTATATGGTTTCCATCAACAGCACTGACGCATCTTGCTGTCTTGATCAGGGCGCCTGCTTTTTCAGTCTCTTTTGCCATCCACTGCCCGAGTTTTTCCCTGTCCACCGTAAACACAGGGTGGCTGCCCAGGTCCACATCGTATGATCCTTTTGCTGTATGCAGTAGCATGTAATTAAATTCAGCATCAACAATATTTTTTGGAACAAAGTCCATATCTCCGATGGTTAGACCGCCAGCGCATATTGTTTGCCCGATTGTCCTGTTTTTCTCCAATATCAGTGTATATCTTCCTGCTTCTGCCAGTACCCGTGCAGCCCTGAGCCCGGCCGGACCTGCGCCGACGATAATCGTATCATATTTTTCCATGTTGTTATACCGATGCCTGTTTTTAATTATAACTATTACATCAGCAATATAGCTGCCAGCCCGAGGATTGCAACAAATATGAGCATAAAAAATATCACCAATATCATTTCTTTGTCCTTCATGTTGAGTCACTTCATCTTTAAATCTATTTTATTATTTATTAAAGCAATTTTTGGTTTAAATTTGCAAGATTTCTAATGGGATTATTTATGATTTTCAAAAAATAAGGATTGTTTATACAAAAATATGGAAAAATAGTTATAATTTTGTGCCTTGCCTATTTTTCCCATTTGTCGTTATTAATATGCCATTTTGCGGCATTCTTCAGCACATTTCCTGCATTCTTCTGCACACTTCTTGCAGTGCTCAGCTTCATGTTTTTCGCATTCTTCTGCACATGCATCACAGATATCAGCGCAAAGGGTACAAAGTTTCTTTGCAAACTGACTGTCTCTCGCCGTGAACCTTGAACATAGCGCACAAATATCCGCGCAATCACGGCAAAGCTGTATGCACTTTACCATCATCTCCACATCACTCCCGCGAAGACAGGCTGTAGCACAGGATTCACATGCCACGAAGCAGTCATTACAAGCATCTATGCACTCCTGCTGTTTACGATTTATCAATTTTTCACCTCCAATTATCTTTATGTATATCTTCTCTTAAGCGATTTCTGGTTAAAATAGCCAAAGAAAATCACAAATAAGATTTTGATTTTGCAAACTTAACTACGCCTTCAAGTTGAATTAAGCTCTTTTTCAAAAAATGCACTGACTGTATAAATTGCATCTAAAGGTGATTGGAAATCGCTATTGTCCAAAA
>VEPM01000044.1 GCA_012026795.1 Candidatus Methanoperedens sp. | reverse complement strand
GTTTTCTCTGCTTATACCGCAAGAATAATAAGACGATACAGCAGTATTTATTTTTCATGTTTATCTATGAACCAGCAGGTTCATGATTAGTTTCACCCTGCTATCTTCACATATTTATCGCAAAAAAACAACTCGTATATTGGATTGAAGCGACAGGTATTTCGTTATCAATCCTCATCCCCTATTTTGATCGAACGGATTTAACCCTTACAAAATGGTAGCCAGGGCTTCTTTTATTAATCAAATTGAAATAAACTCCCGCAAGAAATGCAAAGATATAAGTAATGATTAAACATCGTTATTAAACTGCCAACAATAATAAAATGGAGTTAACTATATAATCATAAAAAACATTAGTAAGTAATATGAAGAGCATTTCTCAATTCCTTGAACTATATCCGAGTCGGAATAGTAAAAACGTGTACAGAGCCGGTATACATTCCTTTTTAGAATTTATATATGGCAGCAAAAGAAACGGACCAAAATCAACACAAGCGGAACTCAAAGTTCTTGATGATTTATCCATCAAGTATCTGAAAGATAATAGGGATTATGAAGAGGATCTTCTAAAGTTTGCAGTTGCTCTTCATTCGAAGCCACCCAAAAGCGGAAAAGCTTACATGGCAGGGTTGAAAGAATGGCTATCATATAATGATATCGAGTTAAGTCTTAAGAGTGCTAAGCTAATTAGAAGAAAAATGCCCAAAGGAGGAGCTAGGAGCTTAGAGGCTGATTTGGATACTATAACTTTTCGTAATATCCTTCAGCATACGGATTTGAAAGGTAGAGCATTCTTTTTGACCTTATCATCTTCAGGTATCCGAGTTGGAGAAGCTTTACAAATTACCTTGAACGATATAGATCTAACAAAAGAACCGGTATTATTGAATATAAGGCAAGAGTATACAAAAACCAATGAACCTCGCCAGACATATATCAGTAAAGAGGCCAGAGAAGTAGTTAAAGAATGGTTAAAGGTTCGTAATAAATATATAGAATCATCGATGAACAGAAACAGAGGACTTGTCGGTAATGGAATTGGAACTACTAAACAAGCGGATGATAATCGTATTTTTCCGTTCTCATCTAATGTGGCCGAAGCCATGTGGATAACTGCTATCAGAAATGCGGGTTTACTATCTGTAGACAAGTCCACTAATCGAAAGACTTTTAGAATTCATCAACTTCGTAAGTTCTTCAGATCGCAATTAGCCCTCTCTTGTCCATTAGACATTGTTGAAACATTAATGGGGCATGAGGGTTATCTTACTGAATCTTATAGAAGATATACCCGAGTGCAGATAGCAGAATATTATCTAAAGCATGAATCCCTTTTGCATATCCATAAATCTGAGGATGCTATTAAAATTCAAGGTGAGGTAGCGGAGTTAACTGGAAAAAATCAAACTATGGATGCGGAGGTTAAGGCACTACGCGATCTTGTAGATGAGGAATTCAAAACAAATCAACAGCTCAGGGATGATGTTAAGATGCTTAAGGATCAACTCTTCATGGTTTTACAAGAGCTCCATAGCTAATCAGTGATTCTTGGATTTTGTCTTATTTTTTAGCCTTACAAAACACTACTTATAGCCATGAAAAGGCTTGTACAACTCTTTACAAGCCTCATTTTTGAGCAAATCCTTGATTGATAAGGTTTGTTAACCAGAAATCAAGAAAAGCGTTAAGTTCCTTTTTCGCCTTTAGATCGACTTTATTCCTCTCATAAACCTGGCGATAACCAAATTGATCTTGATAAGACAATGCCTCACCAATTTTCTGATCTGGTATAATTTTTACTTCCATATCGGGATTTGGACAAAGATCACCGTTAAGTTCATAGTAATGGGTAAGGCTGTAATGATTGTCACCCAGGCGTTCAACTACCAAATCCATAAAACTTTTACTCTTAAGATGAACCGATCCGGTTATATTCATTATTCCGATCTTCTCTAATTTCTGGTAAATTCTTTCATAGATATTCATATTAATCTCCTTTTGCTGAATTGATGGCTTTGCTTCTCAACGATTTTAGGTTTTTGTCAAGGAGTGCTTAAATGCGTTCAAATCAAAGCCACAAATGGACTACTCTTAACCGGCGATCCCTGGAAATTTTTTGAACCAATTTCAGTTTCTATTTTACGTTTTTAAGTTATATAAAGTCCTTATTTGATAATGGAAGGGACTTTATTAGGGCATAAGGCACTACAACATCTAATAGGGTTCCAATACCCTAAAAAATAAATAAATGAGGTAACATATATGAGCAAACAAACAGCAGTCTTAAAAATAAAAAGAGAAGTCGACGGCTTTAGTGGACTTTTGAACGGAAAGGTACTTGATTTCGATAAGATCAGTAGGATCGTTGAAGCTCTCCACGATGAGCTTGAAACACTGGGTCAGGGCAGTAACCAGAACGTCGTCAAGAGAAGAGCTTATATCGCAGCTAACGATCAGTACAAAGGGAAGAAAGGATGGATGGGAAGCTCGAAACTGGCCAAACATTTCGGTGTTTCTGTTGGTTCAATATCAGTAGATAGGGACGTCATCATCAAAAAGAATATTCAGCCTGATCCTGAAGTTATAAAGATGCTGGAAGAGATGAACACGTCACAGCCTAAACCAATAAAAGAGCCACCGATTGAGCCGGAAATCACTGAAGAACCAGCACAAGAAGCAGGCTCTGAGGAAAAGAAATCCAGTAAAAACAAGAAGAACAGCAAAGGTAAAAAGAAGGGCAAATAACCCTTCAATCATTTCTTAGGGAGGTACTCAGGGGGTTTTTACGAAATAACGGTTCCTACGTCAGCCTTTTTATTGGCAAACATAGAGGAATGTTTCTCTGGTGAATGCTCATTTGGAGGCTTAAACTGCTTCTGAGGCGCCGGAACTTCCTTCTTCGATGGTGCGGAATCCAGGCAGAGACGAGTTCCCCATGAGATTCCTAGTTGACCATTATCTTTGGGTGGTACATTCGAGGGCGTCTTATGCTGTGTTTCATCATTTTCAGGCGCAGATAGCAGGTTTTTCTTTGATTTCTTCTTCTTATCCCTATCCTCTTCTTGCTTCTTCCGATTATCGGCCAACTGTTTCACTCGGTCGTCTGTTTTTGGATCTCCTACCTTACCGAGGTACGTTGCTTGAATTTTTCCATTCACTCGGGACATATCGTATACATAGTCCTGATTTCCACGTTTCTTGATTTCAATACTCATGGTGTAGATCACCTACTATCTTAAGTATTTTAGGCGTTTAAATAGTCTGCCCAACGGAATCAGTAGCCGGATTTTTGATCCTGTTAAATACCTTTTTGGTATATCCTTAAAAGCATTTCAAATAGGCCACAAAAGGCCGTAGTTGCGTCAAAATAGAAGTTCTTGAGTTACTACTTAGAGCCTATCCGAAAAGTCCAGATGCTCTGAACGTTATCCATGAACATGCAAAATGTAACAATGCAAGATAATTTTCAAGCTTTCTCTCCCGTCTGATAAGCAGTCTCCTGAAACGATTCAGCCATGAGTGTGTCCTTTCCACGACCCATCTCCCCTATTCTCCCATTCTCGAAGTATTCTCGGACACGAGAATTATTCTAAAATCTGTACTATTATGAAATTATGATAGTGCTTATTCTACAGTGCTTATTCTATACCATAAACCTTAATATATCATACTCACGATTATGGTGGTGTGAAATTATTATGTGGTATCATAGAGGGCTATTTTATTAAGAGGGAATAACGATGGGAAATCAAACCGAGCTAATCCAGTTTGTAGAATCATGTCCCAAGGAAAATATTATAGAACAAAACAAAAAATTAAAGCTTTTTATTAGTTACTCACATCTAGACAATAATTCTGAAAATTCTTATATTGAACAATTTAAAAAACAAATTGCTCCACTTAGAGATAATGGTTTAATAGACGAGTGGTATGACTGTGCAATATTACCAGGTGAAGATTATCAGAATAAAATTGATAAAAATTTAGAAAATGCAGATATTATCTGTTTATTTATTTCAAAAAATTTCCTTTCTTCAGAATGCTGTATAGATGAGAAAAAGAAATCATTGGAATTAAGAAAAAAGAAGGGAATTCAAGTTGTTCCAATCATTTTGTCTCATTGCGGTTGGAAAGATTATAAAGACATTTCTAAATTGTTGGCTTTACCTACAGATGGGATGCCCGTCTCAAAATTTCAGAACAGAGATGAAGCGTGGCAGGATGTTTACGATGGATTAAAAAAGATAATTGAGAAAGAAAGAAAAATAAAGCAGTTGAAAACGGAAGAAGAATTTGAAAAATTCTTAAATAATACAGAGATGTTAACAAAAGCACATCCTAAAAAAGAGAATGTTTTTTTAGATGATATATTTATATATCCTGAATTGGATAAATATAATAGTTTAAAAGAACACCAGGAAAAAATAAATTCGGAGAAATTATTAAAAAATATTTTAGACTATCCCCAGATTGTTATCGCCGGAGAAAATCTATCAGGGAAAACAACATTAGGTAAAAAGATATTTAGAGAGCTACGAAATCGAAATTTCATCCCTGTTTATGTATATGATAAAAATATTTATTTTTTGGGGGAAATAGAAAATAGAATTTCAGATTTGCTTCGTAAACAATATAAAGATATTGATGTAAATGAAATTGATAAAGAACGAATAATCCCAATAATAGATGATTTTCATCATGCTAAAGATAAGGAAAGGCATATAAAAGATTTATCTGTATACCCCCGTTGTATCATCTTTGTTGATGATATTTTTGTTTTGAATATTAGAGATGAAGAGCTTACTTCTTCATTTATTTCTTTTAGAATAAATGCACTTAAACCTACTCTGAGATATGAATTAGTTGAAAAGTGGGTAGGTTTAACAGATAAGGAAGTTAAAGATAATTATCAGATCATTGATAAAAACATAGAGCTTATAGATTCCATTTTAGGGAAAAATATTGGTAAAGGAATTATGCCTGCATATCCTTTTTTTGTTTTATCCACCATAGTTGCCTATGAAACATTTGCGATGCCGCTTGACCAAGAAATAACATCTCAGGGCTACTGTTATCAGGCTTTTATATATTTTTATTTAAGAAAAAATGGTGTAAAAAGTGATGATATTGATAGCTATATAAATTTCTTAACAGAACTTGCTTTCTATATTTATAAAGAAAAAAACGAAGAGTTAACCCCCGACAATTTCATCTCATTTATGGAATTGTATGTGAGTAAATTTAATCTCGCAATAGAACGGGAAACTTTATTAGAAAATTTAAGCCAAATAGTTTTAAAAGATGGTTTTGGAAATTACTCATTTCGGTATCTATATCTTTATTATTTTTTTGTTGCTAAATATTTTGCCGATCATATTGAAGACGATAAAGTAAAGGAAGAGATAGAAAAATTAATAAAAAATCTTCATGTAGATGAAAATGCATACATTACAATTTTTATAACTCATCATTCTAAAAATATCAATATCCTGAAAGGAATTGAATGTGAAGCATTGGGTTTATTCGACAAATATAAACTTGCAACATTGACAAAAGATGAAGTTAAGTTTTTTGATGAACAAGCGGACATTATTGTTAAAGCGGCTTTGCCTCCTGCCAATATAACACCTCAAAAGAAAAGAATGGAAGTATTTAAGATTAAAGATGAATTAGAAAAATTTCAAGAAGATAGAGAAAAAGAAGATATTGATGATGAAGATCCTTTTGAAACAGAATTAAGGAGAGCTATTAAAACAGTGGAAGTTATGGGGTGTATTATCAGAAACCGAGCAGGTTCATTAGAAAAAGTGAAACTAGAAAAAATATTTGCAGAAGGTATGAGTGTCCATTTAAGAATTTTATCTTGTGCATTCGAAATAATAGAAAATGAAGATGAACAAAAAGCCGCATTTGATTATATATTAAAAAGATTGAGAAAAATTATTGAAAAAAATAAAGAAGTAAATATAAAATTAAGCGAGGATCAACTAAAGAAGCAGGCAAAAATTATATATTGGAACCTAAACTTTCTTATTGTGTACGGTATTATTTACAAAATTGTTCATTCATTAGGCTCTGATAAATTAATTGGAATTATGAATAAAGTTTGTGACGAAATTAACACTCCGGCATCTTTCCTGGTAAAACATGGAATTTTAATGGGGTACAATAAAAATCTACAAATTGATAAACTTATGAAAAGGATCGGTGAAGAAGATTTTTCTGAGATAGCAAAAAGAACAATAAAATATATAATTGTTAATCATTGTTCCATACATAAAATTAATCAAAGAGAAAGACAACGAATAGAATCCCTAATAGGAATTCCTGCAAAAAAGCTTTTACCAAAAAATTAGATATATGCATATATATAAAATTATTTTGTTAAAAGTATTATAGTTCTCATGTTTATACATTTGGCAAACATGTTCTTAGAGCCTATCCGAAAAGTGTGTGACCTATTGTAACTTTTTACAATAGGCAATTTGCATTATCTGAACGGATGCTTGAACATTATATACCTATTGTAACTTTTACACATGCCATTATTGACTTTTCGGATAGGCCCTTAATTAAATTAATAATTCCATGCTAAAACGAGATGGAGAGACATATTTATACTTTGGAAACAGTATAATGGTATATGAAAACTACTCCTCGGTGTAAAGTCTGTGGAAAGGATCTTACATTTGACCGGTATTATAATCAGCTCTTATGCGTTCTACATGGTAAGGAAGCGCATAACCGCTATCAGAAGGAGCGGAAATATTGGAAAGATACTACAGCTCATAGAGCAAGAGTAAGAAAATATGACAAGGCGCATCCTGAAAAATATGCTGCTAGATTAGAGAAAGCCCGAGATAAGACTATTTAGAATTTTCTTTTTTTGATAAAAGATATTTCTGGCGGTTCCCAGCGGGAAATACTAAAATATTTAACAGGCCCGCTCACGAAGTCAGGCAGATTTCGCTTCGAGTCAGGCACATTCATTTAAGCTTCCTGAGTTTGAACTGGTATCATTTTTGAAGATATTTAAGGGACTTGTAAAACGAATTCAATAGCCTTAGTTATTCAATGGTAGATCCAGTCGCTATCAAGTAGAGCTTTGTTATGGGATTGAGAGAAGCATCCGTGCTACGGATAGGGATATCTATCTAAAACAGGTAGGCAATAGCACTTCCAGAGTTGGGCAGATGAAAAGACTGGTAAAAAGAACGGCAAGGGTAAGGGCAAGAAAGGTAAAAAATAGTCCTTCGGATATTCTTTTTTTGTATTGCCGTATTGTATAATTAGTATATTATTTTATCCAATAGTACACTGTTAACCGATGTCGATTTTTTTCTCATTTTGAGACAATTTGAGACACTTTGTTCAGTATTTTTTTTGAAATTTTCTCGAAAAAACGCTATCGGCAAAGCTATATACACCCTATAAGTATATATACTGTTAGACGATTATAGTATTGTCCGGTAATATAGATCCGGACGTGATATAAAATGAGTAAAAGAATTAATGCAAATCCTGCGCCTGGGTCGGGCAAGATCAAAGCGCAGGATACAGGAAAACATTATCCGAGGACATGTTCTCAGGATATAGAATTGGCATGCGAGAATAAAAAGGTTGCCCAAGATACAATGAATCGATTTGGGAACGAACTAATCCGGAGGTTAACATGCCTTCAAAAAATATAAATCTCGCTAAGAGATCAAAAATATCCGAGACGGAGTTAGGTAATAATTTTGGGTGTAGCCGATGTATCACTATGCTATCTCGCGCAGATATAAAACCATATGAGAATGGTGTTATTATCGACGGACCTGAACAAATATTCGCATATGTCGATAGTAAATGGTACTGCCATCTAAAGCTGGTTGGTGATGATGGAGATGCAAGATTCTATGAAACAGACCAGGATACAGCAATATATGCTAGAAAAAATAAGTATATAGATGTATATCCCAGCTGGAAGCATCTCGTAAGCTCAGTGAGTACGGTCGGAAAACAGTGGGAAGATTTGAAAATGCGACGTGTTGGCAAATGGAAGAATATCAAGGAAAAAGGCTGGATTTACCAGTCAGCCAAAGAATGTGAAGAGAACGGGGATGACATCATGAGGGCACTGTTCGACTGAAAAGCCTCTGCCTTCTTTTTATCGGGATAATATCGATTCACATAGGTGACTTTCCCGGTAAATGAACAGATTTCGAACAAATTATATAACGAGACAGATATTATGACAAAATTAGACACGACAAACATACAGCATTCGGAAGAACCGAATCTTGAAGAAGAGAAGAATATCGAACCTGTAGCCCTTCCCGCAAAGAATGAACTACAGGCGATCGAGAACCAACTGGAAAACAGTTCGATTCAAAAAGTAAACACGCAACCCGATAATAAAAAGGTTGACCAGGAATCCGAGCCGATAAGCTGTGAAGCGACACCAGAAATACAAGAAGCTACACAGGATACAACTGAAATTGTTTTATATCCGGTAGCAGAAATACCGCAGCAGGAACAAAGCAAAACGCCCAAAATAACTCAAGTACAGTCAACAGAAGAACTTGTACAGACGCCAGTTGAAGCAACTCAGGCAGTGGAAGCAGAACAGCAACCAC
The DNA here is from genome assembly GCA_012026795.1 of Candidatus Methanoperedens sp. Lineage (NCBI taxonomy): Archaea > Methanobacteriati > Methanobacteriota > Methanomicrobia > Methanosarcinales > Candidatus Methanoperedentaceae > Candidatus Methanoperedens > Candidatus Methanoperedens sp. The sequence continues at coordinate 17,206 of VEPM01000044.1, read as the reverse complement.
TACAAATGATGCAGGAGCCCGAAGCAATACAAGATTCACAACGGGGATCAGCAATAGTAAATCCTGAAACGATACCAGTAGCTGAACCTATAATACAAGTTACTGCACCAACTGAGACCATTCCCGAACAAGTTGCACTACAATCAGAAGTAACACGTGATCTGAAGTGTGAAATCACCACAACACTCGTGATTATCACACCCAAGACCACTCCTTCAAATGCATCACCGGCAAAAAAGAAACCAGTTGAGACAGTACTACAGCGTGTAAAAGTCCCTGCGTCCAATACCTATAAAACCTGGCCATCTCGGAGTTTTGACCTGCCAGGGGGCAAACCAAGCACGGTGTATCATGAAAATGGAACAACTATCGTTACTGCAAGCGGTTATCATGAAGCTCCAGGTTTCAAGTCTGAGGATATTGATAAGCTGAGGAATGAGCCAGCAGAGGATGTGAATAAAATGGTTAAAGAATCTTTCAGATGTCAACTTGGCTTTATAAAGGCATATTTTCAAAATCTGAGAGAGCATCCAGAATTGCCGTGGTAAGTAAGGCGATCCCCTTACTTATTTTTTCAAAAAGTATGCAGCAAACTGGAGATTTACTGAATATTATGAGTCCTTCACTTGGTAGCAAAGACGCTAAAATATACGCTAACAATTCAGACGCAAATAACGATAGCAAATACAGTGAAAATACTGATTATAAAGAGACCCTGAACGAATCAAAATCAGAATGTATAGGGTCATTGCACTAAATTATAAGTGAGGGACTATAATTAATTGAGTATATATATAGGAAATATCTATACAATGTCATAGAGGTTAAAAATATGAAACGCAAAATACAGAAAATTGGTTCAAGTGCCTCCATTGTTATCCCTGCCGAATTCATGAGGGATCTCAAATTAACAGTTGGTGATGTGCTTGACTTCAGTATCGTGAAAGGAACAATCATGATGAAACCAGTAGCTCAACCGATCAGAGTAAAAACTACCGGTTCAAATCACACACACCAAGCGAGTGATTCAAATGCTAAGTCTACCTTTTAGGAATATATACATTTCTCCATATCTCTTGATGGCGAATTTCTGAGATAGGAGAAAAAATATGATAACGAAGATCAAAAAATATAAAGCATCTGTTGTCTGGATCTCAGATAAGAAAATAAGAGTACATATTAACAATGGATGGCTCAAACACCCTGAATTAAGTTGCGTCTCTCTGGATCTTAACAAGGATCCCACCGAGGATCAGGTTCGAGAGTTAGAAGAACTTTTTGATGCAATCCTCCCCTGGATATATTGGCATAAAATATATAATTCCCAACCAGTCGAAGGGCTAGACGTTGCTGGAGCTTATGCATGGGTTGAAAGTGATGTTGCTGAGGGCCTAGCAGAGGAATTTCTGAGAATTGGAGAAAATAATTAAAAAGAGAATGTAAGAAAAAAATATTTGATAGGCCGGACCAAGGCCTATCGGGAATTATACCTATGACTAACACGGCCACACTCCCTAATAAAGACATCTCCCACAGTGAGATCGATGTCTATCAACGGATTATTTCAAGATGGGATATTTGGTCTAAACAGGATACAAAGCCCAATGAGAAAGGGAAGTATGGCTATGAAAAAAGGATTTCACCCTTAACGGAAGAACTACTCAGAAAATCCATAGCCGAGGATACCTGTACTATAGGAACTTACTGCATTAATCCCCGGGATCAAACCGTGAAAAATCCCACTATAGATATTGATGCTCATTATGGAGAAAACCACGTAAGGGAGAAGGCCAGAGCGGTTTACCAGACATTAGTAGAATGTGGAGCACATCCGTATATAGAAGCGACTGCTGGTAAAATTGATGATGGTGCCCGAGTAGGAATATTATGTTCTCCGTGGAAAGCTGAATATACCAGGGAATTTCTTCTACTTGTTTTGAAATTCAATGGATTGATGGAATTAGAGGTCTTCCCATCACAGGATCAAGTAGGCGCTAAGAACCCCGGTGGTCTTGTCAGATTACCGTTTCAATTCCACAACAGAACAAAAACCAGATCAGAAATAGTAGATCCTCTAACGCTGGAAACTTTACCAAGAGAAAAAGGTATTGAATTCATGATGACCCTGCCTGAAACTAACATGCAAATTGTGAAGTTTCCGGGCGAGGATAGTGTTCTGAATCTTTGGGGCGACAAACCCAACAACAATTCAGATTTCAATCATCGTTCCCGGTTATACTATGATGATATCCCCAAGGTCGGAAATTTCGATGAATTACTTGGTTCCCTAAGATATTGTTTCCAGGAAAATTACAAACTTCATACGGAAACCACAGACGGAAGTGGATGGGCGTGGATGACCTACGCTGCATGCGAAATATTAGCAAATGGAGGAAGCTCAGAACATGTTCATCAATACTTTTCTGTTCAAAACCAGTATAAGAGGTCAACAACAGCTAAAAATCTGATACCAATTAAAAGAAAGGGGTTGATACCTCCCAGATGTACCACAATTCAGGAAAAATGTTCGAAATACGTCGATGAGTTATGCCCCAATTGTCCTATATGGAAAGAGAAAAAACTTCATGAGGATCTTGAAAAAACGGTCGATAAGACACAAGGAAAGGAAAATAGAAAGAAATCCCAGTGGGAAATTGAGAATGAAAAAAATAACGAAGCTGGTAAAATTCTCAAACAGTTCAAACAGGTAGCTGGTAAAATTGATGATATACTCTCAGGAGATACGGATCTTTTACTGACAACTCCTTTCAATACCGGAAAAACATGGGCTAGCATCACTTATGCGAAAAAGGTCATACCAAAAGAACGACTCAACTTTATTGTTCATTCTACGGAAGTTCGACAGCAAGTAGTACAGAGGTTGAAGAAATGTGAAATGCCGTTTTTGGATAATCCATCAAGTCTGGAAATATGTCCCAGGGTGGAGGAGTTGGTAAAAGAAGGGTTGGACGTGAAAAAAATGAGGTATGTAGACCGTCTAATTTGCAAAAATTGCGAATCAAAGGGGGCTATCAATGTCAGAGATCTTTCCGGGTTGTTAAAGCAAGAATATCTTGAAGATTTCTCCGCCGGGGGATTCTATGGAGATCAAATATTATTTAATAAAATAGGAGAGGATTGGGATGTTTGTCCAAGATGGGTATACACAGCGTTACTATTGGCAATAGGACAAAATGATATTGCAAAAAAATCCAAGAAAGCGATTTACTTAACGGAGCCTTTAGTATTGGTAACTACGTATCAGAAAGTTAATTCTCATTTATTTAGTCCTGACTCTCCCCTTATTCCAGCATTGGGAGCTCATGTTAATATTATCGACCAAATTGATTTTATAGATATGGATGTTCCCAAAACAGATATATTAAGGTACAAATCCGGATCGGCTAATAAGATCACACGTCTTTCGGTAGAAGAAGCTATAAAGATTCTTGATATTTCAGTAGCACCAGAAAACATATCATCATTGGAAGAGGAGTTGAATGTGATTATAAAGATAGCATACGAGGAAGGGGGGTCATATTTAACTATGAAAGAGATAGGGTGTATCTCTCTACTCAATAGATGGGTATATTTAGAAAAAAGAGTTGGGGATGGAACATTCAGGAAGATATATCATCTCGACCGCCCGGGGATATTCACTTACGATTATATGAGTGATCGCCCTCTTAAATTTGTATTTAATGATCTTATCTTGGAAAAACATAACGCTGCACTCTATCAAGACCTTTTGAAACATATAAAAGAGACCACTGTTATTAGTCCACACCCTAGAGACGGAATAATATATGGTCCACTCAAATTCAGCAAAATACTCAAAGAAAAATCTTATGCCTCTCATATTTTAGGGATGACTTCTACACCTACCAACTTAGAAATGGTGAATGGTTCATGGAGAAAACAATTTGAGGGGAATGGATTAAATTGGATTAGCAATCTTTATGGCCGCTCAATAGGGCAGGGAATCGCTGGTGGCAGTCTTATATCATCCGACCACCGTCTAATAGCTGCCCGAAAAGTGGACGGGGATGAATATATCAACGATGGAAAAGTTCGAGGTAATACCGGGACTAAAGAGGATAATAGAAACGCTAGTATACCCCGTTATCAATATCCGATGGGGTTTCTGGATCATCTTTCATATATGATTCAATTATGTAATGGTAATGTTGCAGAGGGAATAGAAATAGCATATCAACAAGTAGTGGCAGGAGCAGTAACGCGACCACAGGACGGAAAACCCGCTAAAGTATCAGTTCCCCAATTCAAATTACTCAAAGATCTTGGGTTTCCCATCAAAGAGCTAGAGAAAGATTCCCAGAGGATATTTCAAAGATTGGTACCTGAACTAAAACGCCGGGGGTATATCTATTCCAGTGACACCAGAGTCTCAAAAGAAGATCTAAATTATTTGGTTTCCGAAGGATACCTGATTCAAGATGGCAAAAAATATTTACCTTCAAATTCAATATCAAGTAGAGTAGAAGGGTCTGAGAAGGCATGAAGTAAATATTATTTTATTTTTATTTTTATTTTCTCTAGCAGGCGAACTCTTTGGAGACTAACTTCCAAAACTTTTTTGACACTGTGTAAATTCTTATCTAAAAGATTTATATACTTTATATACTCCATAAAATGGCATTTTCCAATAGCAAGCGCAATTTTCCACACTTCTGCCTTATATCAAAAAGTAGGGCGTTTTTTCTTATTAGTAAATAATATAACTCTTATTAGTAAGTAATAAGCAGAAGTGTGGAAAATTGCGCTTGATAATGAAAATTTGATTTTTTGACAGTTGAGAAGTATATATATCTATGAAAGGAAATTTACAATCACATTGTTGAAAATTTAGGAAGAACTCTCCTGATAGTGGAAAACCGAAGCGGAAGTAATATCTTCTTTATAAACTGCCTCAATAGGTATATAAAGTATATAAAGGGGTCATTTCATAAAGTCCGTATTAGCCCTTTTACCAGAATTTCCGTTAGATATGATCACTGATTATGATTTTAAACTTTTTTCCATCAGCCCTATCGGATTCCCAGTCAAAATTCTTCTTATGACCTTTATTGTCAATAGTAAAGATCAATTTTAAGGCCTTTATGAGCTTTGTAAAGCTTTGCTATTGAGTTTTGATGTATAAAGGCATAGTTTTACCTTAACAATAGGATTGCATACCCTTTGTAGCACAACCTCCTCATACATGAAAATATAAATTCTTGATGCAAGTAATTAAATATATGGAAGAGAATGGTAACTCAAAAGAAAAAAGGTGGATTAAAGTGGAAAAAGAAACAATATTAGCAAAAATTAGAGCTACAATGAGTTTCTCTGAAGAAACTTTTTTTTGGTTTGGAACTCTTCCTAAATATGAGGGGAAAGATGTTTGGTTTAAAAGAGATAATGGAAGTCTTTTCTTTTCTGAATTTCATAGAACCTGGGAAGAAACTTTAATCGATTCAAGCCAACCAATAATCAATGAATATTTCCATCGACTTGGCATTCCTGAAAAAAATTTGCCTAAAATAAAAATTTATGAATCTTATTCTGGGTCATGGATAATTGAAGCAGCTATTGTAATGGTCGGTTCGATTGGAGGAGTTTACGCTATTTTGAAAGGTGTTTCGGAGCTGCCAGAAATTGCAGATGGTCTTACTGACTTGAAAAGCCGATTAAAACAACAATTTACTAAAAACGCGAATGAGGCAGTAAATGAACAGTTAAAATCATCAAGTTCTCAATATAATTCCCCCCCACCCCCAACTAATCCACTATACACCGACTTTGTTATAGATGCGAGACCATTATTATCTATAACCCCTTCAATAATGAAATCACATAAAATACACCTAAATGCTGCAATTTCAAGAGATTCTTTCTCCCTCGAGAATTTAGGCGATGATATTATGAGAGATATTCAAATAGGAATTTTTAAGACTACTACTCCAAAAAGTGAATGGAAATTTTATGAATCCTATATGGGTAAAATAGATATTTTATCGCCCCATCAAACGATAACAAAAGATATTGGTGATTTCAAAGATTTTAAAGGTGAACAGTTGAACCTTTCAGAAAATATTCCTTTGCATACTGACTGCTGGATACAGGATTCGCATGGTATTTATCTTTTCATGTTCTATTTAGATAAGTAGTGACCGGTACTGCAGTTGCGTTTTTGTCAATTAAGCCGTATGTTGATCATTTTCCATAAATTACAGCCTCATATAACTTTCATTGGAGGTCAAAGAGATAACTTGGGATATTTTTGAAACAGGAATTACCGGTTTTGATTTGCCTCCTGCGCCGCGGAAAGTCCCATGATAGCACGGAAGTCCCAATCCCGGACCGCATATCCTACCTTTTGCCAACATTTCTCTTGATTTTTCAATATCTATCGACCCTATCAATTTTTATTATAGTAGATGAATATAAATACTTTTGAGTACGTATTATAGTACGTGAAGAAGGCTCTTACTATTGTCAGGCCTTCTCACCTCCTGTATGAGGTGCATATATGAAAAGAGAATTCGAGCTTCACGAGAAGAATTATCGGGAAAAGGTTGTGACAAAAAAAACGGAAACTGCATCCATGATCTATTTACCTGTATCATGGGCAGGGAAGAAAGTCATCGTCATTCTTATGGAGGAATAGTTTATGGACGAAATCAAAACCATTACATTTGTCTTGGATATTATCGTTGTGGTTGGACTCTACTATATGGGAACCCACATGGAGTTTTGAATATGTGCTGGTTCTGCAATAAGAAATACGATAACGACGATGTGGCTGCATTTACTGCGGATCTGCGGAGGACTATATCTAAACAGTCTTCAAAAATCGACTTCTTGGAAGCACGAATAAAAGAGATGAGAGAAAAGCCTGATGAACGATTGCAAGACTATCAGATTTATATCAAAAAACTCGAAGCAGAAATAGAGGACTTGAAAGAAACCAACCAAAGAATCAAACTGAGGAAGATCCCATCATGAATGAAGATGAAATTTTAAAGAAAATAAAGCGAGCTAAGGCAAAGATAGCTAAATTGCGAGTTCCAAGATTGCGCCTATCAAAAAAGATTCAGAAAAAGAAGCTAGAAATCGCAAATCTTCAAGCTGAAATTGATGAAATTCACAGAAAAAAAGAGGAAGAGATTTGGAGAAAATGTTTTCCTAATGTTATTCCTAGGGAGGAGGTCCAATGAATAATCTTAAGAGAACTGATCAACATGTGGAAAACAATTCGGAAATCAAGCAATCTGTAAGCCGGAATTTCCCATCGGAAACCAAGTTCTTGGGAAACTCGAGAGACATGGCAACTAGTATATCACATAAGCAATCTGTTTCCGGCTTACAGAAGCCATCTTCAAGCCTACCGAAACACCATATTTCCGACATGTATACTACTAAGAACCCTCACACTAAACAGCATACAGTCCGTGAATTATCTGGTTATGATCGATTAAAATTGGCTATCCTTGTTCATTGTTGGAATACATGGAAAACTTCTAGAGAAGTGGCAGAAGAAATTCACCATCCCGTAAGGGCGACTCAAAAGCGTTGCTCATCCCTGCGCAATGATTACCCAAAAAAGTACCTGAATCTGAAAAAGGGCAAAAAAGGTAAAGGTAGTCCGAATAAATATAGAGCATCAGCGTACGGAAAAAGGATATGTCAGCGACTTCTGGCACGATTAAAAGAAGGAAAGGATTTACATTTGAGAAATGAAAAACCATTTGTATACAAATCCATACTTGATCAAATCAAGGAACGCTCAGAGAATTTTGACCCGAAGAATAAAAAACCTGACTGGGTGATTAGATAAATGTGTTGGATATGTGGGCATGACCTTTCTCAGAACCAGCATAACTCTATGGTGGAGTTCAATAAGAGGACAATTAGGGCTCAGCATCAAGAGATACTGCATCTGAAACAGGTCATAGAGGATCAGATGAATGAGATGCAAATTATGAAAGAAAAGCATACTTCCGAGATCAGTGAACTCCATGAAACGATCGATGAATTAGAAACCCGGCTTGCGAGGACGATTCGCAGGAGTATTTCCTAATGTGTCTGGCTTTGCTTGAATAGTCGGCAAAGTGAAAATTTTTCCCGAATGTGGTAGGATTCCCGTATATTAAATTCACTAGCCATAGACGGGACGGCCTATATATACGGGAAAAAGCCAGTAGTATATAGGTGATTATATATGACATTGGTAATACGTGAAACCGGCAACAGCCGTTATGTTTATGATTATACCAAAGTGGCAGGGAAAACCAAAGCCACTTACTTAGGGAAGGTTGGAAATCCTCAAACAGATGAAAAAGTCAAAAACCTCGGGAAAAAACGAGTCGAGGAAGTTCGACAGAAATATCAAAAAATCTCCGGGAAGGGAAAAATATGAACAAAAAAATCCCAATCATCCTAATTATATCCTTAATCATGCTTCCATCCACAGCATTGGCAGCCCCTATAGATGACATTCTTCACACCTTAAATCAAGTGGTGGATAAAGTGAAGTCCTCAGCACAGAGTATGAGTTTGCCGGGTGTAGGATCGATAACAGTAACTTGTGATCAGGGCGCAACTTGCGGACAGTCCGGAGAAAACTGGTTGGTCACTATGAATTCCATGGACACCACTCAAACAATAGATCTTAAACTCCCCGAAGGAACTAAGTCTATAACTGGAGATATCGAAGTAACAACTCAAGGAACAGTCACTATTGAAGTGAGAAGTAAAGCGCCAATTCAAACTATCCCTGTGATCTATAACTCAAACTATCGGTATACTGTCAGAGACGGTAGTCTGGAAACTATGAATACTTACTCAGCTTCAGTCTATGATCGTTCACAGATGAGTTCAGTGATCTCTACAAATTACGACATCCAACTACTTTCAGCGACCGGAAACTCAGCAGTGATGTCCAGGAGTTATGATTATCGAAATCCTCAACCTATTTATCTCTATGATGGTGCTCGAAATATGGCAACGATAACTCCGAGTCACCAAACTTCTGGAGGATTTGTAACAGACACGGCATCAGTGGTTTTCGTTGATAACGGCTATGGATCCACGGAAGCTTTCGATAAGGTAGAATTCCAAAGATATCTGGACAAAGTAACATCTGAAGATGTTCAGTACATCTATCCCTGGCAGTTCTCCTCAGCCCCTAATAATTGGGCGGAATTCCTGAGTAAGATGAAATCTAAAGGTTTGAATCAGTTCCAGCAGACAGATATGCCAATAACCCGAAGCGGCAGTAATGTTATTTTGACATATCCGATAGGATCTATTGGAACCAAACTCCAGGCGGTGATTCCAAAAGCAATGGCCTTATCGATAACGGTCAGACAGCATTGGGGACAACCAAGAATTGACTCAGCAACATTATCCCCTGAAAGGATTTCCTTGGGTCAGGGTCAGCAAACACTAACGGTAAAAGTAACGAACCTGGGCTCCAGTGATGTAATAGGAGTAGGTGTAATCGTTAATGGAGATCAAGTACAATCCGTCGTAAACTCTTTGACTCTCGCCAAAGACCAGCAAGGAACTTATACGTTCTATCTTCAACCTACAATGACTATTGCAGATGGCTCATCCGCTAATGCAGTAATTAGTATTATCGCAACAGCAGGGGGATCCGGCTTACAGGATAAAACGACTCTCACTCAGATCGTTCAAGGAAAGCCGAGAACTGATTGTGGATGGTTTGGAAATTGCCCAACTACCACACAGAAAGTATCAGTGACCGCCTATAATGTAGATGGAAAATCCACTCTATCCAATGCTCCGATCTTTAAGAATGGAGTTCAGATCGGTAATGGTCATGCAGAAGTCGATCTTCCATATGGTGAATATGCATTCACAACAAATAATAATTCTAACCCTACTCTATACGCTCCTAGTGAGGTAAAAGTCACATTAAGTGGAGGAGAAACTAAAGTAGTATCATTATACTTCACGACAGAACCGCAGGGAGAAACAGTAGATTTAACCTGGATTATAGAACTCTTAGTCGGTGGAATTGTGTTGTTCTGGGCCTGGAAATCCGGACTTCTGAGACAGATATTCAGTAGCCCTGCAGGTATCCTAACCGCCGCTCTAGTGCTTGTAGTTCTCTATATCCTGTATGAAATCTACATGGCCATAACTGGAGTAGCCGCCGGAGTTAGCAGTGCTTTAGCATGGAGACCCTGGTGAGATTATGACCCTGATAATCAGAGAAATAAGGAATAATAAGTATGTCTACGACTACCGAACAGTAGATGGTAAGACTGAGGCCATTTATTTGGGTAAAGTCGGCGAAGAGAAAACGGAACAAAGAGTCGCAGATTTGGGATCAGAGCGACGATTTCAAGTGAAGGATAAGGATAAAAAAGCCTTAAACCTAATGGATCAAGGTCTTACGGGCTACCTTATCGATAAGGGCAGAAAGACATTATCCCGGAAGAAAGAGGAACCGATAGATGAACCTCGCGAATTCAAACCGCCATCAAGATCGATGAATTTAGATCTGCCCCCAGAACCGTAAAGGTTTTGGGACTCAGAATCTGCCCATGCATCCTGGAATCCAAATTAATGTTAGATTCCAGGGCTCGGTAATGTAAATGAGAAAAATAGTTAGAGGATTAAAGGTTTTATATAAAAAGATGACTATATATATCGCTTATGATACATGTGTATCTGAGGATCACTATGAATATCGAATATAGAAAAATACAGAAGACCAAGGCAAGTTTCTCTATAAATATCCCATCTAAGATAGTCAAAGAACTGAAGCTTGAAGCTCAGGAGAACATGACTATAGAATCCCAAGACGGAAAAATCATAATCAAGAAGGTAGAAAAATGAAAAAAAATATTCAATCGGTTTTGTGTGGTTTAGCCATAACCATACTAATCATATTATCGAGTCCCACCACTGCGAGCGCAGCAGAATGTTTATCTTGGAAATGGGTACAGACAGGCTCCCATACCGAATGTAGTGGATGGTTTTGTTGGACAGTTCCAGAATGGTCCCTTATATGTACAGAGTATGCTCCAGAGATTACTCCAATTCCTACACCAACACCTACACCAACTCCTACCTCCGTGCAAATCCCCGTATCCCAGGGTAAAGTAAGCAACGGCGGGGCAATATTTACTTTCGGTTCCTCTGATGTCAATAGATACAAAATATTTCAATCGCAGCTTACAAACAATACTCTGGTACTCCGAGCGAATTATTATATGAGTGTTATAGCTAATAGTTATGGTTTCACGCCGAGAGAGTTTGAAAAGAAATATTACCTTGCGGAGGGAAAAAATGAATAAAATAATATTGATTTTTCTAGTATTATTAGCTACTGTGGAAATTTCTTCTGCATGGTCTGACCCTCACATGGTTTCAGGAATTAATACTACAGATACACGTCTAAATGATTCAAATCTTAATACTGTAATCTCAGCCCCCTGCAATGTATTTAATTACCAATATGTGAATTATTCAAATACTATCGATCAGAATAATATTCTAAATGTCACGGTATTTCAATACTATCAGGATGGCGGAAGTCAGTCTTATTTTTGGCTATATAACCATACATCATCCTCCTATGATCTGCAGAGTGCTAACGTTCCGACACCGGTAATTCTGGGGAGCGCTCTAACAAGCGATTACTTCCCACTCTCGGTAAAAGTATTAGGAATATCCTGGAGTGCGGGATGCACTTGGATAGCTACTGCATCAGAGGTTGTTGTTTATGGGAACGTTCCGCCAACAATACCAACTCTTTTGACCCCGACAAATAACAGTCTCTATAACACTACATCTATTATTAATTTAGCATGGTCTTCTACAGATAATGAAAGTGATACGTTGACTTACGATCTGAAAATAAATGGTAGCGTTTATCTCACAAATATCTCCTACAATAATACAAATGTTATTCTACCTGAAGGAACGCATAATTGGACAGTCAGAGCTTATGATGGGTATAACTACTCTGATTATGCAAACTTATCCTATTTCACAGTTGACCTCATTCCAGATATAATCACAGATCCCGATTGTACCTCACACGGAGCTACTTGGGCGGTATGTACCTGGAATGATGCGACTGCTCCTTCTTTTGATCATGTATATCTGACAAATTATACGGGGTCTAATAGTTCTTGGGATTCCAATGTATCTGCAGGGATTGAATCAAAAACATTCACTGGACTTTCAAAAGGAAATTATAACTTCTCTGCTCAGACGGTATCAAACATGGGAAGTATCAGTGGTAACATAACTTGGCTGAATTTTTCCGTGAACGACTATAACTTTACCTTCAGCAATAAATCAATATCTTCTACCTCCATTGTTGCTAATACTGGGGCAACAACAATTTCAGTCAAAATCAATGATAGTGATGGTAATATCACCGCAGCAAATGTGATTATCAGTTATATGGCAATTCCCTTCACTTATGCAATGACCAATGGGTCTGATGACTTTTGGTTCTTTGCATTTGGATCCGCAAATCAGGGAGCCTATCAGATCACGGAATTTAACGCCGGGGATGATAGTGGAGATACCAATAGCACTACCTGGAATCAAACATTTTTTGTGATCGCCCAGTCCAGTGGCGGAAGTTCTGGCGGTGGAGGAGTAGCACCCACTCCTACAGTGAACAAGACCGCGCTTCCTCCTCTTCCAGCAGGTAGTAACATTAATCTTCTGAATATGGGAAAGGATAGAACCGGACGAGAGATCCTACAGGGAATGTTCATTATTGGGTTTGCTATATTTATCTGGAGTATCCGTGAAGGAACCAGTGATAGTGGAATCTTTGTTGGGTCCGCTTTGATGCTTCTGAGTTCTTGGGGACTTGGATGGTTATGATAACAGGAGGAAACTAAAATGGCTACACTGATCAATCAACTTATCCTTTTTGGCCTCATATTCGGCCTGGGCGATGTACTGACGACATATTATTTCATCAAACGAGGGGGTAAAGAAAGAAACCCAGGTGTTAGATGGATACTGAAAAAGTTTGGATTTACGGGTCTTATCGTCGGTAAAATCATCGCTATTCTGATGATATCCTTGTACGTCGATAACATTTCATTAATCCGACTCGCGATAATGCTCAGCATCATAGTTTGTATCTACAATTTATTCCCGGAGAAGATGAGCAGGAAACAGGGAATATTACTTCTAATCAGCTTATGGGCGGTAATATTGCCATTTATGGAATTCACCTTAAACTGGTGAATTCTATTTTTTTAGGATATGTTTCTATTGGATAATCCCATTCATGCCCATACAAAGGTTTACAAAGCGTTTAACATAGCATTTAAGGATCAAAAGGCAAAACTATCAATAGATATGCTATCAATAACTATTTGAGGGCAAGTACGTAAGTCTTGGAATTATACATCGACCAATGCAAGAGTTCGAAGCGACCTTTGAAGCATTAAATTTAATTAGGGTAACTTAATTTGTTTTCCTTTGTAAAATCGTACTTCGTATATCAACATTAGATATAAAATGGCTTAAGAGAATTAATCTCTAAGCATAAAGTCTGGATGTAGACTATGACACAGATAAAACAAGAAACAGAAAAACCTTTGATTCAAACACAAGAAACAGAAAAACCTTTGATTCAAACACAGGAAACAGAAAAACCTTTGATTCAAACACAGGAAACAGAAAAACCTTTGATTCAAGCATTATTACAGGAATACGCTAACTCGGTACAGTTGTATACAAATACCATAACAGTGACTTATACACGAGTTTATGGTTTCTTGGCAGTTCATAGTGCTCTTATAGCTGGTGTTTTTTTTGCTCCTACAGATTTCGACCGATCTATAATTTCTATCATAGGTGTTGTTTTAGCATTTTTCACAATCCTCACTGTTGAACATGTTTGGCAATTTTCGATGCTTAGGGTTGCACAAATGAGAGAAATCGAAGAGCGTTTGAATCGCTTAATTAATGCTAATGAAATATTCAAATTAACAACATTTAAAAACCAATATACTTTATTTTTTGAATGTAAGGATGTGACATTTCCTTTAACACATGCAACTTTACCAAATAGCCAGAAATCTCGGTTATTAATCAAATATATGCCATATCAAGCAGATAAGATTATTACATATTTATTAGGAATATGGTGGATTTATTATTTTGCTTCTTATACTTTTGGTTCAGGGTACGAATTTATCACCACCGTTATAGAAAACTTGGGTTATTTATGGCAAGAACTAAAATCTTTCGTACAATTATTTTTGCATTTTTAATTAAACCTATTTTATGAGATTTCCATTTGTCCGCTTATCTAATAAGTTCACATCTGCTTCATAAAACGCTCCTTAATCTCTCTTGGTGATAGTGGCAAATTTTTACAATCCTTATTTCCAGGTTTTATTATTGCATGGACGAATGCATATCCATCCTTCAGTATCTGTGCAAGCTCCTCTTTTGTATGTATCTTCACTGTATTTTTTATTCCGCATGCCTTTGCAAACAATTCAAGATCAACAGTACTACAGCTACACGTCTGTTGGTTTCCAGTCGTACCATATGAAGAATTGTCAAGACAGATTATTGTGAGATTTGTCGGCTCAGTAACTGCAATTTCTAATAAAGCATTAGGATTCATAAGTAAGCTTCCATCTCCATCAAGCACATATACCTTCTTCTTACTAAAAAGCGCCAGACCAAACCCAATTGAAGAAGCAAGACCTAGGCTTCCCCTCATATAGAAATTAGTCGGTCTATCCTTTGCATCGTATAGCTCCTTGCACGGTGCACCAAGATTTGAAATGATTATATCATCATTATCCACATTCGAAACCACAACCGAAATCGCATCATAACGCGTCATTATAGGTTCACGTATCCTAGCTGAATAATTGAAATCAAAAATGCGAGGCGTTGGGCCGCAAGATATAGATAATTGCTTGCATTTCGAGTCTTTCCATACATTTGGAAGCATCAATGCCACATGAGGTCTCTTGTTATTAAAAGAGTCATTTATTACATCTCTAACTCTTTCAACTTCGTTAGCATTCTCGACGATAGTATATTTTATGTTCGCTCCATTTAAAATACCCTGAAGATGTTCTCCCAAGGGTATATGTGCCGACATAGCTTCCTCCTGTATTCCGCGCCAGCTAGCTATGATAGGGAGGGGGAAGTTGTATAAATGGTTCAGCGCCAATAAAGAATTAATCATATTACCAATACCTGTGCTCTGTATTATCATAAGTGGCCTCCTACCAGCCATATACACACCTGCACAGATACCAACACCATTATCCTCTCTTGTCAAATGAATCGTAGAAAACTCAGATTCTGCCAAAGAGAGCAGTGCTTTAATCCTTTCACATGGAAGAGTCAGTAAAACATCAATTCGACAATCATGCATTATTTTCAAAACATGCTCTTCAGGCTCCATAATTGTCAACTACTTTAAACTACTAATTATTTTAAATATATTTGTTTAAATGTTGATTTAGCATTTATATCTTTTCCAAATTTCGGTAATAAACCTCGATTTAAAGGTAATCATTCTTTGAACCAATCCATAGTAACCATCTTAAAATGTGGTTTCATTTGAAAGGAATTAAAAAGTCATCAATATATTCGACTTTTCAAAATCAAAATTTAACTCTTTAATACGTTTTTTAAATTTGATACTCAAGAAGTATCTCGATATTTCACTTAAATATCATAATCCAAGCGTGCCCATGTATAGTTTCATACTTGTTATGTTGATTTAAATAATTCTTAGGATGCATATTACTTCTATCTATTGCCTTCGCTGAGTAGAGCAATGCCCTTTCAGGCACCACGCCCCTTATCAAACTGCACGGACGGATTTCCCGTATGCAGCTTTCGCCCGGTGTATTCCTTTGCAGGAAATGGTTCATCCAGCAAAGAAGAAAGCGAAACTAGCCCCATCTTAGCAAACTCGGCGGGATGAATCCTTTAGGGACATTATATGGTTTTTTAAGCGAAGGAATACACGAAAAATCGGACGATGAATGCATGGAAATTGCTGGACATACTAGAACAATTTTAATTTATTTAGTAAAACAAGTAATCCAATCTAAACGAGAATCCAAAGAATTTACAGAAAGTATGAAAAAAGTTCTTGAAAAAAAATCTAAAAAAACTTAATAAGATAATTTTTAACTTTTTCAAATATCCTTTTTATCTGCAGCTCTTTTCTCACTTACATGCGGGTATGCGCCACAACTCTTTATTGACGGACAAGTTGGCATTAAACCTTTTTCAAATGATTCGAATGATTTGCACTTCCCACTATGAAAATCTCTCGCTTCAATAGGAGAGACCGATCGTTGATAGACAAGACTACCGAATATTCCGCAAATTTGGATAGTTTCTATGTCCTTCAGAGTTAGATTTAAACAATGGAAAACTCGTCCCAGGAATTTATTAACATTATCTGCGTATTTCGAAACTTCTTGGAAAGCATCATCAGTCACGAGAACATTATAAATTGTCTTTCCAAGACGATCATGGTAATAAGATATTTTCCCATTATGCTCACTGCAAGAGCCAATTCCAAAATGATTGATAGCATCCCGTATCTCCTTTAATCTTGGAAACCAATCATTTTGACCTTCCTTCAATGCATTCCTGATTTCCAAAGGTACTCTTTTATCAATCATATTTTTACCCGCGTTTTCAAATAATCTAGACGTTGAATTTGTAGGAACATTTTGGAATTTACCATAGATAGCCCCTATAACTGTACGGGTGCAATCTGCAGCAGAATATAATTCACAGAAGAGCGTATCAATTATAGAAGCCAATTCTTTTGAACGGGTTGCTTTTGAATAACCCTGTTTGGTTAATTCTTCATAGTCTTCAATTAATTTAGGTGCTAAACCCTGACCAATCTTCATTAATATCGTATATTTTTCAAAATGCCCGTCTATTCCAATAAGTGCTGCATTTGCATATAGAGGTAAATTATATGTTGGAGCTGCAAAATGTCTGAACTTTAATACTTCTCCCCATTTATCAGGAGCAAAAATAATTACATTTGTAGGGATTTTTTCTTCTTTTGAAACCATCTAATAACGTAACTATTCAGACCCCCTTTTTCCGGTTAAGCCAGACAATACTGGCAAATTTTCTCTAAAACAGCAACATTGAAAATAATTATCCGAAAAACCAATAT
>VEPM01000043.1 GCA_012026795.1 Candidatus Methanoperedens sp. | reverse complement strand
CCCCGCACCCCAACCCCCTCACCTGGATCGTTGGTAACTCTCCTTGATCCGGTCACTATGATTCCAAATCCCGGCATCATGCTGCTCAGAAAAATTATATATAGTATTGTTTTCATAGCATTTCTATCAGAACTTTCTGATAACATAAGTGGAGGTTAATATGAATAAGAGGAATATACTTGGTATTTTAGTTGCTATTCTCATTGTTGGGAGTATTGGCTTCAGTGCAGTAAGTGCAACTTCTGAAAAAACTACACAGGAGCAGATGCATGAAAACCTGATCAATGAAGATGTACAACAAACGCCTGATGGTAATGGAAATGTACAACAAACGCCTGATGGTAAAGAATTTAGCATAGATGACATTATAATGAATGCTAACGGGATGATGAATGCTAACGGGATGATGAATGCTAACGGGATGATGAATGCTAACGGGATGATGAATGTTAACGGGAAAATGAAAAAAGACCCGATTTTTGCAAATGCGAACCGAATGGTCAGGGAGGGCAGGCAGATATTTCGCTTTGACACTTTCGGTGACGAGGCATTCTGGGGTGACACTCTTAAAATACACCAGGCCATTGCAGGCGAAGCAAACGGAGGAGTTGGACCGGGCGTCAGCCCGAAGACCGCACTGGACGTGGGCTTAAAAGTTGATGTGGATGCGCTTCCCAGGGATCTGGTCGAAGACCTTGAAAAAGGAAATGTAAATCTTGATGATCCGGCTACAACGCTTGCTTTAATCAAACTCAACGCAGTTGTTGGTATTAACGGTTCATTTGATAATGACGGGAAACTCACGACTGTTGGGATTACATGTGCTGTTTGCCACTCAACAGTGGATGATTCGTTTGCTCCAGGCATCGGGCGAAGGCTGGACGGCTGGGCAAACCATGATCTCAATGTAGGCGCAATTGTAAATCTTTCTCCTGATCTTACTCTGGTAGCCAATCTTCTGAACGTTTCAGAACCTACAGTAAGAACAGTGCTTAACAGCTGGGGTCCCGGGAAATTCGATGCAGAACTGTTCCTGGATGGCAAAGCGTTTAATCCCCAGCAGATGACCGATGGCGTTGTAACAGGGACGAACGTATCAGGTGCTACTTTGATCCCGAACGCTTTCGGACTGGCAGGGTTCAACCAGCATACATGGACAGGCGCATGGGGTTCGGTCCCGTACTGGAACGCTTTTGTTGCCAATCTTGAAATGCACGGGAAAGGAGTGTTCTATGATCCCAGGTTGAATGACTCAACCAGGTTCCCGATAGCTGCTGCCAATGGATTCGGAAACGTGCGAACCGATCCTGATAGTGACCTGATCACATCTAAACTTCCGGCCCTTCAGTTCTATCAACTGGCCATTCCATCTCCGGTGCCGCAACCGGATGTAGACTTTGATAAAGACGCTGCAGAACGCGGGGATGAACTCTTCAGTGGAAAGGCGCAGTGCAACAACTGCCATGTGGAACCGCTCTGGACCGAGCCAGGATGGAACCTGCATAAACCATCTGAAATCGGTATAGACAGTTTCCAGGCAGACCGGGCGCCGGACGGAGTATATAAGACAATGAACCTTGGTGGTATATTCGTGCGCGAGAACGGTCTGTTCATGAAGCCTGAGAACAAGGGCGGCTTCTACCATGATGGGCGCTTCAAGACATTGCTGGATGTAGTAGATCATTATAACACCTTCTTTAATCTGAACCTGACCGATGATGAAAAGAAAGATCTGGTGGAGTATGTAAAATCACTTTCAAGTCCGTGAGATAACGCCAAGAAATAATTAACGAGGCGGTCTGTCCGCCTCGATTTTTTTGAAAATTTTAACGTATAGTTTAGTAATTTACGGATTATAAACTTTTAAGTGATTAAAAATTGGGGAGTAAATATGGATAATACATCGGAAAACAAATATGAACCAGCAGGTAAAGCGGAATCATTCTGGATAGCAACAACTCCGGAAACTGAGTTCCCCACGTTAGCAGAAAATATTTCTGTAGACGTGGCAATCCTGGGAGGAGGAATAGCAGGGATAACTTCGGCATTACTGTTAAAGGAGGCAGGTTTAAGTGTTGCGGTTATAGAGGCTCGTAGAATTGTAAAAGGGGTGACCGGATATACAACAGCCCATATAACTTCAGCCCATGACCTGATCTATGGATATCTTATCGAACATTTTGGAAAAGATAAGGCGCAGTTGTATGCAGATGCTAACCAGGAAGCGATCGAGAAGATTGCCTCGGTGGTGAAAGAGAAAAATATAGATTGCGATTTTAAAAGAACATCAGAATATATCTATGCAGAAAGCGGGGAGGACGTAGAGGAACTCAGGCGCGAATTTGATGCCGCTAAAAGCCTGGGTCTTCCTGTATCTTATCTTGATGCCGCACCTTTGCCTTTTAAGACCTATGGCGCGATCCGGTACCAGAATCAGGCTCAATTCCATCCGCGTAAATACCTGTTAGCTCTTGCAAAACTTATTCCAGGCAATGGAAGCTTTGTTTTTGAAAATACACGCGCTTTTGATATTGACGAGAGCGAACCTCATAAAGTTAAAACTGACAGGGGATACCTGACAGCAAAATATGTAATTGTTGCTACGCATTTTCCTTTTATTAACAAGGGCATGTTTTTTGCGCGTATGGAATCCCACCGTTCTTACGTCCTGGGTATCCGGGTCGCTGATAAAGTTCCTGAAGAAATGTTTGATAGCAGTAAAGATCCATCTCATTATATCCGTACGCAGCCTACTTCTGATGGTCTCCTTGTCATAGTCGGGGGTGAAGATCATCCCACAGGCCACGCAGCCAATACAATTGAGTATTACAAACGACTGGAGCAGTATGCCAGAGATCATTTCCAGGTTAAATCAATCGATTATCGCTGGTCTACCCAGGATAATTACTCATTTGATAAGGTTCCTTTCATCGGAAAATTCCAGGGAAGCAAACATCTGCTTATAGCTACAGCTTTTAAAGGCTGGGGCATGACCCATGGTATGATCGCAGGTATGATTTTATCGGATTTAATCCTCGGCAGGCCAAACCCTCTTGAGGAATTATATAATCCGGGTCGCTATAAACTCCTAACTACCGGGGGTAAATTAATTACTCAAAATATACAGGTTGCTGAGACACTCCTGAAAGGAAGGCTTTCAAAACCGGAAGAATTCTCCAGTCTCAAGACGGGGGAAGCAAAGATCGTCGATATTAAGGGCGTAGAAGCTGCTGTTTATAAAGATGAAAAAGGAAATATGCATGCTGTTTCGCCTGCGTGTACCCACATGGGATGTATCGTTAGCTGGAATAATGCTGAGAAATCATGGGATTGTCCCTGTCATGGCTCACGCTTTAATTTCGATGGGAAAGTTATCCAGAGCCCGGCTGCAAAAAATCTCGATAAAAAAAAGATCCAGGAGGGATAATATTTTTGTGAAAGAAATTATCAAAGCTCTAACGATGCAGATTTCATTACTGGCGCATCAATTGTCGTTGATGGAGGATGGACGATAAAATAAAGTTGTAAAATTAACCGCAAAAAAAGGTGGACTACATTAATCGACATATCAATTTTGATCAGCAGGTACGGATTCATGCTGTAACTTGACGATAAAATCGCTAACTGCACTCTTATCTCTTGATAAGCTTTCCCCGATACCATAAACCTTGCTAAACCGCAAAGGAACGCAGCAGCAAGTGCAACAGTTACATATTACATAGGCTTCCTTCCTGCATTGTACAAGACTCTGAATAAGACCTGATCTTTTACATTCGTCTATGATTTTTTGGGCTTCTTCCTTGCTTATTTCAATAAATTCATCCTTTCTAACATCAGTAAAAATATCATAGCCAATCCCAATGACAATTTCCGTCCTTATCGGGCCGTGACAATTTTTAAAGACCTTTCTGCATTTGCAATCCCCTATAGCTACGTTTGTAGCTGCATTTATGACCTTTTTTGCTTCTTCGGAAGTCAATATCAATGCCCTGTGCTGAGATAATGCATACCATTGCATCAGACTTTTTACCGAGTTTCCAATAACGGGCAGCATCGTGAATTTTGCTGCCAGCATATAAAACCTGAGTACGAGTTCCTGATGAGCACTGTAGAATCTCAATGCATGGTGCATATTTCCTCGCTGTTTGAATATGATATATTCCAGAGACGCTGCACGGTGGTTGAGGATTCATTTGCCATGTTAAGTCTCCTTCCGTATTAATAACGGCCTATGTGTAAAAACCTTGTTATCAAAACATAATACTCTTAGAGCTTGTCTGAATATTTATTCTGGACAGGATTTACAGAATGGACAGGATTAATTTCCATCCTGTAAATCCTGTAATCCTGTCTAAAAGCGCCTCTGAATCCTCACTCATATCCAATTATGTGCATCGAATCGATGTGAAAACCAAATATAGGTAAAATTTTCAGACAAGCTCTTAGATATAAGTGATAACAAAGATTTAAGTATACGATATAATAAAATGTAATAACACATGAAAACAATATCGGTTCGATTACCTGAGAAATATCTTCAAGAGATCGAGGAGGCGTGCAAACAGGAAGTTCTTGATAAAGGCTCTATGCTGCGCAAACTCATCGGGGAGGCGCTCAGGGAATACCAAATAAAAAAAGCATTTGACCTCTATTCTGAAGGAAGAATCTCTCTCTGGAAAGCTGCAAGGATGGCCAACTTGACATACAGGGGAGCGCTGGAAGAGTTAAAGAAGCGAAACATCCCCTTCAAATATGAAAAAGAGGACCTGGCGGCAGACATCAAGTGGGCGATGAAAGAGAAATGATTGTAAGCAATTCGGGGCCGCTCATACACCTTGCGAAGGTGGGTAGGATAGAACTTCTTAAATACCTTTTCGGAAAGGTAATCATACCTGATGAGGTAAAGCTTGAAGTTGTTGACAGGGGAAAGAAAGAAGGAATGGGAGATGCCTTTTTGATCGAGAGCGAATTTGAAAATGGCTGGGTCGTGACAGAAAAAAGCAGTAACAATAAAGTCAGGAATATTGCAGAGAGCGCGGGAATGGACATAGGAGAGGCGGCTGTTATAATGCTCGCAAGAAGAAAAAAATGCCCGGTACTTATCGATGACCTTGCTGCGCGGAGGTTCGCAGCCGGGCTGGGGCTGGAAGTTGTCGGTTCGATAGGCGTGCTGTTAAGGTCTGCCAGACTGCAAAAGATGTCAAAAAGAGAAACATTTGAGGCTCTTGATAAGCTTGCGCGTGTGATGTGGCTCAGTGTTGATGTTTATGAAGATGCAAGAATGATTATTGAAAAACTTGATATGCCGGATTAATGAAATACGGTAGATGTATAATTTTTTGATACGGTTGTATCAAAATATCCGAAAAATCAATAATTAGTATATTTTCCGAATGAACCACAGAGAGCACGGAGATGTTTTTAAAAATCTCTGTGACCTTTGTGGTTTTGACTTTTCGATAGTTTCCTCTTTTTCGCAAAGTTTTTATAATCCTATAATATGTAAAATCTTTTGGCGAGCTTGTTTAAGGTCGCCTACAATCTAAAGGTGGTAAAAAATGCTAGAACATAAAAACTGTAGAGAACATGCCCTCAGAATAACTATTGGAATAACGATTTTGTCTATCTTAATGCTGGCTGGCAGTGCCAGTGCGGCGCCTTTCGCCTACATTACGAACAAGGAAAGCAGTACTGTATCAGTAATTGACACAGCAACAAACGAGGTCACAGCCACGATAAATGTCAATGCTTATCCGTTTGGTGTTGCAACAAACCCTGTGAAAAACAAGGTGTATATATCACATCACAGTTACGGCGACGTATCTGTGATAGATGCATTAACCAATACGGTTACGGCCACGCTGAATATCGGAAGCAGTCCTAATGGTATTGCAGTCAATCCAAACGGAACCAGGGTGTACCTGACGACTGCTTATAATGGTAGGTATCCAGACTACAGTGATAATTCTCTTTCTGTGATCGACACAGAAACAAACACAGTCATCGCCATGGTAAAAGTAGGAACTGGTCCGTGGGGTGTCGTAGTCGACCCAGATGGAAACACTGTATACGTTGCAAACTGGGATAGCGGCACAGTCTCAGTATTTGATACAGCAACAAACACTGTTGTGGATACGGTGAGTGTGGGCGGGAATCCCAGTGGGATTGCCATCAGCCCGGACGGAACAAAGGTATACGTTGCGAACTGGAATAGCGGCGGGGTATCTGTAATAGATACGGCAACAAAGACTGTTGATAAAATAAATGTGGGAAGCCATCTCTATGGTATTGCAGTCAATCCAGACGGAACAAAGGTATACGTTGTGAACGCTGGAAGTAACTCTCTCGCTGTAATAGATACGGCAACAAACGGTGTTATAGCTACGGTGAATGTAGGCAACGCCCCGGATGGAGTTGCAGTCAACACAGCAGGTACTGCGATATATGTGGCGAATTTCTTCAGCAATAATGTATCTGTAATCGATGCAGCAACAAATACAGTTATAGCAACTATAAATGTAGGCTCCGGTCCCGCTGCTTTTGGGCAGTTCATAAGTGGTGATGTAACATCACAATACGTCTTTGGCGGAATATTGCAACCTATCAACGTTGATGGAAGTAGTGTCTTCAAATTGGGAAGCACCGTACCGGTGAAATTCCAGCTAACAGATGCAAATGGTAACTTCATTACCAACGCCGTAGCTAGGATTTATGTGGCTAAAATTAGCGGTGGCATTATAGGAACAGAAATGGAAGCAAACTCGACAAGCAGCGCAACAATAGGTAATCTGTTTAGATACGACAGCACAAGCAATCAGTATATTTTCAACCTTGGAACTAAAACTCTCTCTACTGGAACATGGCAGATAAGAATTGAGCTTGATGATGGTGCTTCAAAAACCACAATTATAGGATTGAGATAAGTAAGATAAAATAGACGATTGGAAAATATTGCCCCTACGAACTATGATTTATATTCATAGGGGCTTTTTCGATTATTCGGCTATTTTTGCCTCTTTCAGACCTGTTGTTTCTCTTTTAACAATATTCAATATACTGAACCGAATGCTTTGGTGATGCATGCCGACCGGTCTCAAGTAAGATTAATTACCCATAACATTCATAATCTAAATAAAATTTTAAAACGGTGGTACTTATGGGTATTTTAAACAAAATCGGAAAAGCCATAGACGCATTAATGGAAGAGGAGAAAGAGAATTATGATAAAGGAGTCGAGTTTGAGAAGTACGTAGCTAGGCTTTTCAATAAGAAATATTTCAGTATCGTTGACTGGACAAGGGATGCCTCCAATAAGCTCGATATAATGGTCGAATCAGATTCTAATCCCGATTTAACAATCCGTTATATACCGACCAACGAGAAGTTCAGCGTTGAATGCAAATTTAGGTCAAATCTCTATGATGGGAAATTACGGTGGACGTATGGGCAGAAGATAGAGGATTACCGTCAGTATGCACGCGAGAATAAAATACCCAGAACTGTATCCGAGTATCTATGAGAGATACGAGCGCGACCCTAAAAAGCAATTCTTTTGGAAAAACAGGATATTAAGCTGAAACTCATCGGTTTTCAATATTTCTTGTCGTAAGGGCTTTGCAACTAAAACTCCACTCTGCGTTAGGGTTTTTGGTGCAAAAATTATGGTACGAAAGCATGTTGTAGGGACTTCCTAAAAAATAGCCTATAGAAAATATCGCTATGCTCCGACATTGCTATATATAGTTCGTCTGCCTCAGTACTCATAGGGCTCATCACAGATCAGCCTTAATTTTTATCATCATCGGCACTTTTCAATCTCTTTCACTATCCTTTCAGCTTCAGCCCCTGGATTCCTGGAATCATAAATGTTCCTGCCCACGATAACATAATCCGCACCTGCCCGTATCGCATCTGCTGCGCTTCCTCCCTGCGCTCCAACGCCAGGTGAAATGATCGTAAGGCTGCCAACAACATCCCGTATCTCTCTTATTCTTTCAGGGCGCGTTGCAGGAGCTACAACACCGGAAGCTTTGCATTCGACTGCAAGGGATGCAAGTTCGAGGGCTTTTGGCTGCATGAATTCGACCGCGCCCGGGTGGCTCATTTCCGTGACCACAAATATACCTGCCTGGAAATCTTTCGCTGTTTTAACGCACTCCAAAACGCTGTCACGCCCTGTAAAACCATGGACGATAACCGCACTTGCACCGGCCTCAAAAGTCCGGGTGCATATCAGCCTGTCCGTATTCGGAATATCAGCGACTTTAAAATCAGCAATTACAGGTGCAAATTTACAGATGTCATTGATTATCCCCAGTCCTGCGCCCAGCACAAGCGGATAGCCGATCTTGATCGCATCAACATTGTGGGCAATCTCTTTTGATACGACCAGGGCTTTTTTCTTATCAGTTATATCCAGTGCCATGATCAATTGAGTGTTCCTGGGTAGTGGCTCCATGCAGATACTAACGTTTTTTAAGCCCATTAATATTGCCCTGGCCGCGCTGAATTAAAAATGAATATTATTATCCCTGATTTTCAGGGCTTCTGCTTTCTTGACGAGATGACCTTATTCAGGTCAGCGACAAGCGCATCAACATTGATACCATGCGCTATTGCGCCATCTTCGATGTTTTCAAAACTAGAAACATGGCACCCCACGCAATGAAGGCCATGTTTCATAAATACCATCATGGTTTCCGGATACTGTGTTACTACTTCCTCAATATTGGCATCTTTTGTTATGGTCATAATATACTTCTCCATTATTCGTATGGTTACGAACTATAATAAAGCTTTCTATATGATAGAATAATAAAATATTTCTACCGGCAGATGCAACCAATACTCATGCTAATTGAACAGGTAAATCTTGAAAAAGGGAGCGCAATCGGACTTAAGATGGATATGGAACATGCCCCGCTGCTTGTTATCCGCGCAGGCTGCGGCTTTGTGATGTGCGGGTATCTCAATATGGATATTGCTAATAAACTCGGGGATGTGGCCGTGAGGGTTACCGGAGTCAGGAGCTTTGAGGATGTTTTGAACGCAAAGGCTGTGGATGTTTCAGAAGCTGCGAAGAAACTGGGGATAACGACTGGAATGACAGCAAGAGAAGCACTGAACAGAATGTTTTGATTTTTTATCTTTAATGAAGATGAGTGGATTTTATGAGGTTTATCTTCCTCCCGCCCCTCCTCCTCCAAATCCCCCTCCACCGCCTCCTCCGCCTGTTGCAGCTGAATATGCTGATGCTACCGAGCTATTCACAGAGTGGAACGAATAATAAACTGAAGAAGCAGTGCTAACTTCAGGGAAAACCACGTTCAAAGCATTCATTGCTTTTATGACATTTTCTCCCACACCAAGTGCAGTTCCATAAATAAGCCATTCTTTCCAGATAATCACATCTTCCGGCAGGTATCTTTTCATCATTGCCATGTCCGAAAGGAATTTTCGGAACGCATCCCATTCCAGTTTTTCCTTATAATACTCGCCTTTCCACCTCCCGAACAAAGTTGAGGGCGTCAAAAATGCTATGATCCCGGATTGTACGGCAAGGGTTCCTGAAAAAATAGCTATTTCTCTAAATATCGGGTACATGCTGGAATAATTTGAATCGAACATAAATGCAGCCAGGGCACTTATTCCTGATATAATGAAAAATTTTCGTCTACCTTCAACCACCAGCTCACCTGCATACGCCGGGTATGCCCTGCGCATGATTTTGTCCATTCTTTTTTTAAGACTGATGATAGATTCCCTTTGTGTTGAAATGGATTTAACCTGCTCTTTAAACTCTTTCGTTCTAAAGACGCCATCCTTTGACCAGTCCTTCAAAAATGATAGAACGTCCTTCTCGTAAATGTCGTCCCCATCTTCAGTATTTTTAAGGAGTGTTATTACGACTTCTTTTTCTTTCTTATCAGCAAAAGTTTCTATCCTGACATACCCTCTCTTTTGCAGGTCAAGGAGTGTGGCATAGAAACCATTTTCGTCAAAGTCAAACGCATCTTTATTGAATACGAGATTTACAAACCATGGTTTTCTTTTAAGAGGGATGTAGCTTAGATACTCCGGGACTGTGAAACCTTTTTCAGTTCCGGTTTTGCGGTAAATGAAGTAAAGGATAACCGGGAATCCCAGGATAATAGAAAGTAAAATATATTTTAAAGCCGAAAGCAAAAGATAAATGTTTGAATACCAGGAGTTAGAAGATACGGTTTTTTCTTCGATTTCGTTTAATTTTGTCGAATACCTGACATCCCCATCCTTTTTTATAAGCATTTCAACTTCTATCAGTCCATTCTCAGGGCTTTTGCCGGAAATGACCCACTTTCCCGGGCTTTTTGAGACAGTGAAATCAGGAGGATGAGGAAAGACCTTCATGACACCGGTATCAGGCAGAATTATCTTTACCTTCCTGTAAGGAATATGCTCATCAGCAAGTGTCAGGTCCAGGCGGCAAAAGGAGTCATCACATTCAACAGGAGGATATATCCTGTAGCTTGCAGAAATAGCATGTATTCCTTCTCTATACATTCCCGGAAAATAACATCCAACCTCATTATCATAGGCCTTTTCTCCAATAATACTGCTGGTAGATCCATCTGTTGCCCGGACCCTTCCAGTATGATCTTTTACATATGGGGTAGAGCCCTGCAGGCAGCTGATATTAGAGACTTTTATGTGAGGCCTGTCCAGGTCTTCACCATCAGGGGCTATTATTGGAGCTTTCCATACCCTGAAAAGCATGGAATATTTACCTGAAATCCCGACATCGTAGATGTAAGTTTCAGTTAAGTAATCTTCAGGTGAGATAGAAACATTGTAATTTTCAACAACAAGGTCGCCAGAGTATGGTATATAGGCAGCCATAAGATATCCCGCGATCCCGATTATGAAAATTACTGCAAAAGGAACTATAAGCTGCCTTTCCTCTGTCATACCTGTCACTTGATGTCCGGTCTGATGTAAAGCTTTTTCATTGTTTAAAGGAACCTCCAAAAGTATTAAGTATCCATTGCTCTATTAAACGCATGATTTTGTGAATACTTTTCACATTTTAATCATATTATATCTGGAGGAAATTAATTGGCAGTTACAAAGACAGAAGGCTGGAAAGCAAAGAAATGGTACAACCTTGTTGCGCCTGACATGTTCGGGAAATCAAACATCGGGGAAACCATTGCTGATGAGCCGGAAAAGCTGGTTGGAAGAAACATCGAAGTTACACTTGGGGAGCTGACAAATGATCTTTCCAAGCAGAATACCAAGCTGATCCTGAAAATAGACCACGTGGGCGGCGATGTCGCTTATACAAAATACATGGGTCATCAACTGACCCAGGATTATTTGCGCTCACTCGTTAAGAGAGAAACATCATCTGTTGAAACTAATGTTTCAGTCAAAACAAAGGACGGTTATACCATAAGAGTAAAGCCATCGTGTTTTACAATAAAAAGGGCACGTGAAGCCCAGGTAAAAGCTATCCGCCAGATAATGAATCAGGTTATTGAAGGAAAAGCCGGGGAAATGGATATGGAGCAGTTCGTCCAGGATGTTGTAACAGGAAAACTGTCTGCCAGTATATACCATGACGTCAAACCTATCTATCCTCTTCGCAGGGTAGAGGTCAGGAAAACTGAAATTGAGGCTGAGCCGGGTGCTGTAGCCTCATAAATCTTTTTTTGTTTTTTATAGTTTATTTTTTAAAAAAGTATTAAAGATTGTTTTTTCTCTTCAATTCATTTGCTTTTTCTTTCAATTTCTCGTTATCCATCCTCAGCATCATGAGTGACGCTGCCAGCAGGAAATATGCGGCAAAATTGAAAAGTATATAGTACAGGACTTCTCCGCCTATTCCTCCACCTCCGCCGCTGGGGCATGGCGGGACAACACATGGATGCATCTTTGAATAGAACCGCACCGAAAGAAAACTGATCGGGACACTTATAAAACCGATTATGCCGAAAACCGCTGAAAGCCGCGCTCGTTTTTCAGGCTCCTCTACAGCCTGGCGGATCATCAGGTAAGACAGGTATATTAAGAACAGGATAAGTGAGGTATTCAACCTGACATCCCACGATACCCAGTATGCGCCCCAGGCAGATCTTCCCCATATTGACCCGCTCACAAGCGTCAGGAAGGCAAATACTACTCCAACTTCAGCTGCTGATAACGATAACATATCCCATTTTTGTTTCTTGCTTCTAAGATACAGGATACTTGAGACAAATACAACTGCAAATGACAGGTATGCAGATATTGCTATGGGAAGATGAAAATAGAATATTTTAAAATTATTCGGGTCACCAGCTGCCGAACCGGGATCTATGGGGATGGGCGCAACAAAAAACACAAAATATACGGAGATCAGTATCAACGCGGCAGTTATTGCATAAATGATTTTTTTAAGCATATTATTCCCAGAATTAGTTCGCATGTCTCATAATATATTCGGTTTTTAATCCTCGATCGTATATTCAAACACCATTTGAGCCACTACAAAAAATATAATGTCATAAACTACAAGTATCTGCATCTCTCCTGAAACATCAGAGAAATCCCCATTTGCAAGCATTGTTCCTGTCGCAGTTACTGCGGATAGTATCACAGGGATAAGAACCGGAAATAAAATGACCGGCAGAAGAATCTCGCGGGTTCGTGTATTTACAGTGAGCGCCGAGAGAAGTGTTCCCACAAAAATAAATCCTGAAGTACCCAGGATTATCACAACAATCAGGCCAGGAAGGTTTTTTATATCATAACTGAAAAGCACAACAAAGATCGGTAGCGTTGCCATTTCCATAAGGAACATCAAAACCGCATTGGACAGGACTTTCCCATTATATATTTCGCTCCTGTCGGCCGGACAAAGTTTCAGTCCTTCAAGGCATCCTTCTTCTTTTTCTCCTGCAAATGACCGTGACAAACCGAGCATCCCTGCAAACGTGAACGCTATCCAGAGCATACCAGGGGCAAGAAGGTCAACTATCTTTTTATTAAGATTTGACACGAATATTGTGGCTTCATTCCCGAATGCAAAGCTAAAGATCACTATAACAAGAAGCGCAAAGATCACCATGGAATTCAGCATCTGCTTGGTGCGAAATTCCGCTTTCAGGTCTTTTTTTGCGATCTGGAAAAATTTCATTTTCGCTCCTCCACGTGTTTTTCATAGATCGCCCTGCACTGGAGCAAGTCGCTTATCTCGTTCTCGGTCATTTCATGGGCGATATGCCCGCCTGTGAGAATTATTGCCCTGTCGCACAATGAAATGCCATGCTCTATATCATGCGAAATAAGTACCCTTGTTTTATCTGTGGCATTCATGCCTCCGAGTATCCTGTCAAATGTCGCTATGGCATGCTGGTCCAGTCCGGTATAGGGTTCATCAAGAAAAAGAATCGGAGGATCATGTATAAGAGCTCTTGCTATCGAGAGACGCTGTTTCATCCCGCGGGAGAATGTCCTCACGCGGTCATTTTTCCTGTAGGTCAGGCCAACCTGCTTTATCAGTTCATCTATCCGTTCTTCAAGCCCTGGTGTGTCATACATCTTCCCGAAGAACCTGAGATTTTCGGCTGCTGTCAATTCGGTATAAAGATATGTTTCATGAGAGATGACACCGATTTTCTTCCTGATCTCAATCGGATTCTCCCTGATGTCAAGACCTTCGATAAGCACCTTCCCGGAAGTAGGAGTGACAAGTGTTGCCATTATCTTGATGAGCGTTGTTTTTCCTGCGCCGTTTGGGCCGAATATTGTGAGGAATTCGCCTTTTTCTATCTTAAGATCGATATTTCGAAGGACAATATTAGTACCGAATACTTTTGAAAGTTTTTCAATAGAGATTATATTGATTTCTCCTGTGTGATACTATATAATCTCGTACAGGCTTTATATTTTCTATGATCTTCTTCTATTTCAAAATTGAATTTCATGGGTTTTACCGTATAATCTTTACCGTTTCAGGTTTTACTGCCTTGAGGCCGTCTTCGTAGATGTAGTCCAGGAAATCAGGTATGTTTTTCTCCGTCGTCAGGTTGTTGTTTATCATCCACCGTGCCTCGTCTTCCATAGCCAGAATGAGCGACTGGTCAAGCGAGAGTAAGAACTGGTCTTGGGACCAGACTGTTTCCATATACGCGGCGTCCACGTTCAGCCTCTTCTGTACGATGGCTTTTGCTTCAACAGGATTACGGATAGCATATTCCTCAGCCTTTGCCAGAGACTTAAGGAGCCTGCTGACCGGTTCGGGGTGCTTCATTATCCACTCATCGGTGGAAACAATCAATCCGAATATGGGCTGGCTACCCTGTGCTGGCCAGACAACGGCGTTAGCGCCCAGACGCTCTTTGGCTGAATTAGCATACGGTTGGGCGGTGGCAATTGCATCAATGTCTCCGTTTGCAACAGCGTTCACCCATTCTGCCGGTGTTTTGACTTCAACGAGAGTTATATCCTGCATATTCATGCTATGGAGTTCGAGAAACCTGCCGAGATAGAAATGTGCTATTGTTCTTAAGGTAGTCCCAACCCTCTTTCCCTTGAGGTCCAAAATGTTTTCAATTCCCCGGTCCTTCCGTCCGACAAGGTATATCTGCTCAATTTTAGCGATGGTCCCGATTATGCGAATTCTTTCTTTCTTGAATGCTCTTCCGATCGTGGGGAACTCGGTTACCCCTACAGTAATGTCCGCTTCACCGTTTAACATTCCATCCAGTGAACCCACACCGGTATCGTACTTACGTAATGTTACGTTGAGGCCGCTCGCCTCGAAAAAGTGCTGGTCCTCGGCAATCCAGAGAAGTGCGTTTTGCTCAAACGGCGAATATCCGATGGTGATTGATTCCACCTTCCCTGTATAGCCCTGCCGGGGATTCAGGTAAAACATTGAACCTAAGACTACCGCCAAAATTGCGGCAATAACGATAATTACCAGGACAAACTGCTTTGCCGATTTCATACAGATTTGTTTCATTTCATTTCTACAAAAAAATAAATATCCCGCTAAAGAATCTCTTCCATCCGCCTCAATGCTTCTTTTATTCGCTCCTGGGATGTTGCATAAGAGATCCTGATAAAATCATTTCCCGCTTCCCCAAAAGCTGAACCCGGCGTGGTAGCGACAAATGCCTTGTTAAGCAGCAATTCTGCAACTTGTTCTCCTGTCCCATATTCGCTTACATCGGCAAAAGCATAAAAAGCGCCATCCGGCCTTGCGCATTTTATTCCGATCTTATTTAATCCCCTGACAAGCAGGTCCCTTCGTGCCTTGAACTCCCGGACCATTGCAGTAACCGGCGCCTGGTCACCCCGGAGAGCTGCAATGCCTGCGTACTGGACAAATGAGGTTGCCTGGCTTACGGAATGGGAATGCAATTTAAGCATCGGCTCATAAACTTCCTTTGGCGCGCTCACATACCCGAGGCGCCATCCTGTCATTGCATAGGCTTTTGAGAATCCATTGACAGTTATTGTCAGGTCCTGCATCCCA
Organism: Candidatus Methanoperedens sp.; assembly: GCA_012026795.1. Taxonomy (NCBI): domain Archaea; kingdom Methanobacteriati; phylum Methanobacteriota; class Methanomicrobia; order Methanosarcinales; family Candidatus Methanoperedentaceae; genus Candidatus Methanoperedens; species Candidatus Methanoperedens sp. The sequence goes on along the minus strand of VEPM01000043.1, from coordinate 14,730 downwards.
TCCAGGCTTGCGATGCTTATGTGTTCGCGGTCATAGATGATCTTCTCATATATCTCATCTGACAGGACGAAAATATTTTTATCAATAGCAATATCTGCTATCTCTTTTAACGTTTCTTTGCTGTAAACACTACCTGTCGGGTTGCAGGGGCTGTTTATGACGATAAGTTTTGTCTTTTTTGTTATGTATTCACTGATATTCTCTGGTGAAAAACCATTATTTTGTGACGTTGGAGCCCAGACAGTTCTTGCGCCTGCCAGCTGTATGCACGGATCATAGGAAACCCAGGCAGGGTCAAAAAGAATCGCTTCATCCCCTTCCCCGATAACAGAGAGTATAACCTCAAAAATAGCTTGCTTTGCACCGGGGGTGACAATGATATTACCAGGTTTTGTTTCAATTTTGTTCTCTTTTGTGAGCTTTTCTGCAATGGCTTTACGCAATTCGGGTATCCCTGGCGATGGCGTGTAATGTGTTTCACCGCGTTCAAGTGATGCCTTTGCAGCATCAATAATATGTGATGGTGTTGTAAAATCAGGTTCTCCAAGGCTGAAACTTATAATATCTTTACCCTGGCTTTTCAATTCACTTGCAAGATTTGAGATCCGAAGCGTTGCCGACTCAGTAATGTTTTGAAGTCTTTTTGCCGTCATAAAGTGTAGCTCACGACTAATTTCTTAATATTTAAGGCATTCTGAAGAATAAAAATCAGGCTTTACAAAATTCTTATTTGATAAATTCATCTTCAAGCTTGAGGGAATAGAAAAATATGGCTTCACCCTCAGGCACATCTTTCCAGAGGGTTTTGTCCACGCAATCCTCGCCAAGTTCCCTGACAAGACCATCGTAGGTGACCGCAGCTATTTTATCTATGTTAACTGCGATGTCCTCAATAAGCGCATTATTTATATTTCGTACCCTGTAAATTCCTTTATTATAGAATTTAGGGGATATCATTGTGCTTTTTCCTGTTTTCTTTGCTTCATTTATTTTATACTCATCCAGATCAAGAGCATGAGCTACCCTTTCGATATCCAGCCTGAATGTTGTTACTGTGTTGACTGTGTTCAAACCCATCACTTATAAAATATGTGCATACATCTATTTATTTCTATTTGTCACAAAGTTGTACTTCTATTTCCATCAATTCTTCCGCGATTATGGAATTTCTAAAGACTTTTTTAGCCTCATGCAGCAGCACATCCCTTTTTTCACTATATCTTGAACTGATGTGTGTGAGCACCAATTGCTTTACTCTGGCATTTTTTGCGACGAGGGCTGCTTCTTTTGAGGTAGAATGTTTTGTTTCAAGAGCCCAGTCTTTCAAATCCTCACCAAGGGTGCTGTCATGTATCAACAGGTCAGATCCCGCGCTTTCTTTTTCCAGGTTTTCGCATGGCCTTGTATCCCCGGAATACACCATCTTCCTTCCGGGGCGGCTCTCACCTATCACCTGTGAGGGCAGGATCGTCTTTCCGTTTATTGTGACAGGTTCACCATTTTGCAGTTTTGAGAACAGGCGGCCCACCGGGATACCAAGTTCTATTGCTTTTTCCCTGTTAAACCTTCCCACGCGTTTTTTCTCCTGAAGCACATAGCCCAGGCTTGGAATACCGTGGTCTGTTCCAACCGCTTTAATTGAATATTCTCCTTTATCAATAATATCTCCATCCTGTAGTTCATGGGCGTTTATTACAAAACTGAGTTTGTAAAACCCGAGCTGGATGAATAGATTTACAAATTGCTTTGTCCACACAGGGCCGTATATGTCAAGCGGTTCTTCCCTTCCATTAAAAGACATGGTCTGGATAAGGCCGGGGATACCGAGAAAATGATCAGCATGGAAATGTGTGATAAAAATAGAATCCAGCTTCATGCCAGTCTTTGCCCGCATCATCTGCTGCTGGGTCCCCTCCCCGCAGTCAAAAAGCATCATATCACCTTCCCTGTTGACAAAAACAGAAGATGGGTTGCGGTCTGGCGTTGGAAGCGATCCGCCTGTGCCAAGAAAAGTTACACGAAACATGAAGTGCTTAATTGCGCTGGGGATTTAAATAGGTGAGTTTGTTAATGAGTAACAACGTTCACGGGGTAGAAAATGAAAATTTCAGAACATATTCATGAGACTGCTATCAAAAGGTGGAGAAATTTTAATTGACATTATGCGTCAGAATAATCGTAACAATAAAAATACTAAAAAATATCTCTCTTCCAATAATTCTCTCGTGCTCGATTATTGATATGCATTAAACAACTTTTACAAGCGAATAGCTCATTCGCCTATTGTTATAAAAGGAAAAATATATATAGAATTACTTTATATTTTATAATTGAGGAATGCGATGACACTCTGCATTGGGAAATTGAGTTTGAACCAGAAGAATTGTTCAGGTAATGTCCAGGTGAATTTCAATGTATGCCACAAGTGGTGAATAGAAATGAAACGATTCCAATTTTTGAAATATGCTCTCATTGCAATGATTACAGCATTATTGTTAACAGGTGATGCGGTAGCGCAGGAACCATGCGAAGTAGCCAATGCGTTGCTAAATGCGACATTGTATGAGAAAGCTCAGGCCAACTACACTGATTTGCTGATGAAATACCCAAACCTTACCTGCGCGCAGGACGGAATCGTGAAAGCACAGAGTTCCTGGGCAATAAATTTATATGAGATAGGTCAAGCTTATGAAAATGCCAGTCAATTTGAGAAGGCTCGCGAACAGTATGTGGATGCTCTGAAGAAGGATCCGAGTTACATCCCTGCTCAAGTGGCTCTTGAGAAAGTGAGCGATGATAAGTTCGCTGCGGTGCAGACCCTGGCCAATCTTGGTTATTATACTGAAGCAGCAGTCAGACTCAAAAAAGTCATAGAGGATAATCCAGGCATTAATGTGCCCAGAGACCTTGAATATCTTCCTGGGAGATCTATATTTTTATGGGGAGACATACGAGACTGGATAGAGATATGGGGACAGCCTCTGGCAGAGATTGTAATTTTCGTTCTTGGATTATATATCCTGAGATGGCGGATTTGGCCATGGATAAAGGGCGTCTTCTTTAAACCTAAATTGGACATCAAAGCCTTCGACAAAGGAGCAACAGATATGGAAATAGGTACCGGAATGATGGCGATGGTGGAAGGGTCACTTATGCAAATAGGACAGGAATTAGGGCATGGGTACGTACATATAGTAACTGAGGGGTATGACAATAAAATTCCTGCCGACATTAAGGGTACTTCAACGCGGATAAAGATGGTGTCAAATTTGATTGAGTGGATATTTCCATCGAGTGTTATCACGATATCAGGTTATCTGGAGAAGCCGGGGAGTTGTGGTGCTGGATTGACATTATCCATGGTGAATAGTCAGACAGGGGAAATCCTGGGAAATACTACTATCTGGCAGAAAGACTATGATACAATTATAAAGCTGGCAGAACAGTCTGTGGTGGAAGACAAAAGACCATCATCTTACTATTGCCTGGTAGAACCGGCAGCGATCTGGGCATTTTTCCAGTTGAGATCCCATAGTAAAATTAAAAAAGGGATATCATATGAAATCTGGGAAAAAATCAGGAACATTATCGCGAAAGATACTGAAAAGTTTGCCCTTTTAGGAACAGATGTTTGGAATAGTTATGCATACTTCCGGGCTGGTGTTCGCTGGGAGCTTGAAGGTAAGAAGGACAAAGCGCGACGACTATATGTGGAAGCTCAAAATCAAGATATGAATAATTATGGTGCTTTGTTAAACCTCGGTTATCTGGACATCGAAGATAAAAATTATGATCGTGCAATTGAGCGATTATCGATGGCAAAAAAGATGGCGGATAAATATTTGTTTAGCTGGGACGAAATTCCAGGAAATGATAGCGAAAGACTCACAGAATTTCTAAATCAGAGTTTTAATATTGATTGGGTCGATTCAGCAAAAATCGAGAAAATCGATAATGATAAGACTATTAAAGTATATAGAGATACAAATTATCTATCGCTAAATCTTAACAATGGAAAAAATAAGGTAACTCTAAGAATAGATGATGGTAGAACCGGCGAATTCATTGTGAAAGAGGAAAATCATGAGCTAAACATATACGAGACATCTAAAAAGTTTCGTGGAGATGCCGTGTGGTATATAGCAACATATCAACTGGCGGCCGCCTACCATTACAAGAGCATTAAGCTTCGAGACGATGATGGACGGGCAAAAGTAGACAAAGATAAAGCAAAAAAATTCTTGAATAAAGCAGAAAAAGAAGCTCGAAATTTGCTAAAAACAATCCATGAGGAAAAGTTTTTAGAATCAATTGAGCCGAATGCAAATATCATGCATGCATCAATCCTTGTAGACCTGGCATATCAATGCCCAATAGATCAGAGCAAGATAAATGAAGCTAAATTAAAGATCGATAGCATGGAAAGAATGTACTCTAAACTAGCTCCTCGGGTTAGGTACAATTTGGCTTGCTACTACTCGATTTTGGGTGACCACTCGATTGTGGGTGATAAGACAAATGAGGACAACAAGCATACCAATTATAAAAAAGCATTAGACAACCTAGAATACGCCATCGAAGGAGGGGGCGATATCATCCAATGGGCGAAGATCGATCCTTCCTTGAAAGGAGTACGTAAGTTTAAGGAGACAGAAGTAGATTTTGCTGAATTGATCAAAAAGTATGAACAAAAGTATGATTCCCAAAAAACTTCGGATTCAACCGATCTGCTACCCCTGGCAGGCCTGACAATTATCAAGGAGGCTTTCGCCAAGCAATTAAAGGAGCAAGGAATAGTTTCGCCTTGCGACCTTATCATGAAAGCTGATACTCTATCAGCACGCGAAGAACTTGCGAAAAAGCTCGGCATCAGTACCATACTCCTGCTGCGTTGGGCACTTCTGGCTGATCTGATGCGCATCGTAAAGGATACAAAGCAGATTAATCTTCTGGAAGCAGCTGATTATGGCTCGATTGAAGCTCTTCGGAAAGCAAGAAATCCATGTGAACTTGCAGATTTGTTGAACCAGGTAAACAAAGTACAATCCTTGGTGGAGCAATCACCATCTTGTGAAACCGTTCAGAAGTGGTTGCAGGAGGCCAGGAAAACAAAACTTATGGTTGTAGATAATCATTCAGTTATAATATAATCAAAATGTGGATCAACACTTTATAATGTGCTTTGAAGTAGAAATTTTTCAGCACTGATGGACGCTAATTAGAAAACTAAAAAAATATCCCGCCTCCCGGACTCGAACCGGGGACTTCGCGGTGCCTGCGCGGTATTATGTGCTTGCACATTATCCATACTACAGCCGCGCACTCTAAGCCACTGAGTTAAGGCAGGATTACCCTTCAATAAGCACAAATATACTTAACCCTTTTCGTTCCCTCATTTAACTTATTTCCCAGAAGTATCAGGCAAAGGTTGTGATGATGTTCCTAACAGCTTATTGATTTGAGTTGCTCCTAAAAGCAGCACTGAAGAAGCAAACGCGGCTCCCACTCCAATATCAACGTTGAACATGCTTGCTGCAGCAGCGCCAATGGCATTGGAAAATGGATCGGTATTGGCAGTTGATGTAAGCTGAGATTTTGCGTATTGAACTCCAAGAAAAATGATGATAGAATATACTAATGCTAAGATACCAGATATAAATGTAAATTTACTGCTATTTTTAATTATCGCTAAGCCACTAATTATTATTGCAGCTAAATATATTAGAAATAGTGCATAGACCAGGAAAATAATATCATTTGCATTGCCAAGAAGTGATAATGATTGAATGTTCGTTACTATATCGAATAAGCTTATTCCTTTAGATATACCTAAGATATTGATAGAAATCATTGGTAAAAACAATCCAATTACCAATAGAACACAACCAATAATTCTTATATTCTTTACGTTTTGCGTCATCTATTTTAATCCTCCTTTTTTCCACCCCAGTCAAAATCATATACCACCAGGATTAATGATTGCGTCGGGATGATATGATGATGTTCATAGCCACTATATAACCTTATTGTTTAATAATGATATATCCACAGGTTGTTTACCAGGAACCGCCCAAAGCCGTTGGAAGCCACACAACACAAACGGGGAAGGGGGCAATTTAAACGGATTAAAATAGCGTTTTAAAAGCAACTCCCATGAATTTTATGAGCTGCCACTTATTTCCGGTCATCAATAGTTTTTGCAGAAGGACTGATGGATGATCCATGTCCCCATGTTCGGTTATGAGTTCTCTTATTTCAGGTTTATTGAGGAATGTTATGAACTCATCCAGGTTTTTATCACTTAATTTCCCGATACTTTTATGTATCCTCATACCGATCTCAAGTTCCCTGCCAATAGCGCTTCGCCACCTTGTTTCATATTCCGGAAGTGTGCATTCTTTTCTTGATGCTCTTGCAGCGACTTCGCCTGCGATTTTTGCACAGATTGCTCCCATGTAAATTCCCCCACCGGATGTAGGTTTTACCTGTCCTGCCGCATCACCTATAAGCATGACCCTGCCAGATACGGTTTTTCTCGGCGGGCCAAGAGGAATGCCCCCGACAACGTGTTCGGTCCGTGAGCCTCTGTATCTTGAAGCAACTATGGGGTGGTTCAGGAGTTTTTCAAGATAATATCGGGCAGGAAGTCCTTGATTCCTGGCAAGACCAATACGAGCCATCCCGGAAAATGGAACTGCCCAGCCAAAAAATCCAGGGGCGATCTCATTTCCTGTAAATATTTCCACATATTCCGGGTCTTTAGGGATATAAGGGGCTTCGAACTGTATCCCTGATAGGAACTTTTCACATCTGGGAAGCCCTGCCACCCGTCCAACACTGCTCTGTATGCCGTCTGCCCCGATGATAATATCCCCGGAAATTTCTTTCCTATCCCCGTTTGAAATTATTGATATTTTCCCATCATCCATCCCGGTAAAACGGGTTTTCATGAGAATATCCACCCCATTATCCAGAGCGAGTTCAACAAGAGACCTGTCAAATATTTTCCTGTCTATTACATACGCTTTTATATCTTTCCCCCTGATGCAGACTTCTTCACCTCCGGGTGCATACACGAATGCCCCCCTTATTTTTGAAAGAACAAAGTTCCCCTCGTACATCTCGCATTCCCTGAGCGCCTTTGTACTGATAAGACCCGTACACTGGACTGGTGAGCCGATACTTGCATGTTCTTCTATCAGGAGGGTCTTTGCACCGTTTAAGGCAGCATATTTTGCAGCGATAGCGCCTGCAGGACCGGCGCCAATCACTACAACATCATAGTTCATACGCCTTAAAAGGGGTGTTATATTTAAAAATTGTTGTAATTAGCCCTGAAGTTAGAGTCTTGAAATCCCGAAGGATTTCATGAGTACCTCTTGATCGATCTTACCGCTTGTAAAGGTCTTGGCGCTATTGAGCTCGTTTATTGTGATCTCGGAAGGCGCAAAAACACCTGCATCCACCTTGAAGAAATCAAATCCTGCTTCCTTGAAGGTCGTAAAGAAGGGTTTGCCATAAGAAGATGATGTTCCTGAAGGCACTTTTACGATCAGTTCTTTCACTTTCTCCACATCATACCTCACGTTATAGTACGTCTTTCCGCAGTAGATGATGCAGTCATTTGTTGAGCCCATGCATTTTGTACTGTCCCCGACGATTGGCGATATGGGGGCGATCCCATAACCGCTTTTAATGGTGTTTATATCAAAACCGATAGATTCCATTTTATGGATGCCGGTCTCAACGATACGGGCTGATATCTGCACTGACCCTGCGATGGAAGCAGTAGGTGCAACCACAATATGAAGATCGGACGGGTCAACATTGCAGTCTTTTGCGATTTTTTCCGTGACCTCCTCAGGCGGAAGCTTATCAGATTCAAGTACAAGCACAGCATCGCTATAAGAATCCTTGTAGTTTATTTCTGCATAGAGCTTCTTCGGATTAAGGGAAATGGCACGGGCAGGGCCTGAACCCATGGCAAAATATTTTCCCACGCTGATGCGCCATCCTGCGTATTGCGAAGCCATGCATGCGACTATGGGGTGGTCGGTGCTGACCCTGATAGCCGGAATCATGATCCCTCCCAGGTCAAATGTAGTATATTCCAGGTCTGCGAGATCTGCAAGGCATATCCTTGAAAGGTATAAACCTGCTTCATAACCCCCGGCTACGTTCACTCCTGCATCAATAACCGTGGAACCGTTTTTCTGTTCATGTATCTCAACATTCATTTCGTTTGCAAAATCAAGCATTTCATTAAACACACAGAGTCCGGTTTCATTTACACTTATCATAATCTGATCACGCATTCAATCTCATATTCCTGATAAATAAATCTGCTTATTTTGATCGGATAATCGAATACGTAATCTATTTACGGTGCTTTTACAGATAAGCACCCATGAAAGCAGTTATCGGGCTTGAAGATGGAACATTCGTTATAGGTGAAGGTCTTGGCGTAGAGGGCATCGTCCAGGGAGAGCTTGTTTTTACTACCCAGTACACAGGATATGAGGAAGCTCTGACCGATCCATCTTATAAGGGCCAGATATTGATGTTCACATATCCGCTCATAGGAAATTACGGCATAAGCGGTGAGACTTTCCAATCAGATCATCTGCAGGCTGAAGGGCTTGTGGTCCGGGAGGCATGCGATCATCCATCCCATCACCTGTCCAAACGATCCATATATGAATATTTGAGAGATGAAGGAAAATCCGGGATAATGGGCATTGATACACGAATGCTCACTATCAAAACAAGGGAACGCGGAACTATGAAGGCTGCAATAATAGCAGGCAGTGATGACGGCAAAGAGGCTGTAAGACTTGCGAGAGAACAGGAAGATATTGGCAGTCTTGACCTGATAGGTAAAGTCACCTGCAAACAGCCGTATCAAATGAAAGGCAAAAAAGACGGGGATAATATCGTAGTAATGGATTTTGGTGTAAAGAGAAACATTATCAAAAGCCTGAACAACAGGGGAGTCAATGTAACAGTAGTTCCTGCAACAACACCTGTAAAAGATATAATGAATTATGAGCCTGATGCAATACTTCTCTCAAACGGCCCGGGTGATCCGCAGCAGGCGGTAAATGGGATATCTGTGGTAAAAGAGCTAGCTGGACAGCTTCCCATATTCGGGATATGCCTTGGCCACCAGATCATATCCCTTGCCCTCGGCGCCCGGACTTATAAAATGAAATTCGGCCACCGCGGTGCTAACCAGCCAGTGAAGGACATGGAACGGGGTATCGTGCATATTACATCCCAGAATCACGGGTATGCGGTTGATGAATCAAGCATTGATACAAAAGAGATTACTATCACCCAGTACAATACCAATGACAGGACTGTTGAAGGGCTAAAACACAGGGATCTCGATATTATGTCAGTCCAGTATCATCCTGAAGCGAATCCAGGGCCTCTTGATACAGAGAAGGTTTTCTTTGACAGGGTGGTTGAGACTACAAAAAAATTGAAGGTACTGGTGAAATGAAGCTTCAAACTTGAGCCAACTTCAATATATTTTTCACATCCGACCGCCAGCTTTATTAAATACAAGATACTCTTAGGTACTTATTTCATCATAACTATGATGAAAAGGTCTAAAGGAGATGTGAAATGATGAACAATGAGGGTACTAAAGAACACTATCCACGAGTTTTCGTGTGCACTTTCTGCAGGAAAGAATTTGAAATGATGAGCTCTATATTCAGTCATATGAAAGAACAACATGGTGCTGAAATTAAAAGTTTATAAAGCTACCTGAAGCATCAAACCTGAGCCAGGATGACTGTATAATTCTTCCCATAATATTTCGCACATTTCGGGCATGTGGTATAGAAAAAGTACATCTTTTTGAGTTCTTTGCCTTTTGATTTCACATGCCCTTGCATTTCTTTTGCCCATTTGCCCATATTCTTATACGGCCCTTCAAAAACTTTCGAAAGAAAAGTCCCTGATATCTTTTCCATCCGCGCTCCCGGCACTTCTTTGCTAACGGCAATATAGACATCAGATCCCCACATTGATTTTTCATCGGAGAGCAGGAGGGGTTCAGGTGAAAGGGCACCTGCGGCCTCTATCTTGGCCATGTTTTTTACCATTATTTTATCGAAATTTAACGGGATATGCAAAAAACTCCTCACCTGATCCTTGAGGAACAGCTTATCCTGCAATTTTATCTCCTTATCCTCCCATGGCCCGGGATCGAATCTCGGGCAGCAGCCCGTTTCTGATTGTTCATATAGTTTGTCCATGAGTTTGCCACCTTTACTACTTTTATAATTTGTATGAAGGGTATTTATGTTTTTCTTATGGGTTTCGAATCGTTTTGGTGGTTAAGGTCAAATGTACAACACTTCCTACTTGATTGTATAAAAACAACCCAAAATATATAATTTAATAAGGGGTTATAGCTAATTGAAGTTACTTTTATATCAAAGACAAATATTAATTTTGTTTACAAATTCAAGAATCATTTTATATACCCTAAAGACGAACAAACATCATAAATATATTGGAAACTGTGAAGTGATAAAATGGGAAATTATATTGCAGGTATTTTTGCTGTTCCAAACTATAAATCTGAAGATATATTAAGTTTACCATTTACCTCAAATGATTGTGCAGCTATGAAAGAACTTTTCAATACACATTTTGGAATGGAAGATACCAATATTAACATACTTGGAAATGATAGCACTCAAGAAGTACATAAATTGGATATCTTAAAAAAAGTAAGATATATAAGCAGAATAGCAGAATCAGAAGACACAATTATTTTTTATTTCTCAGGACATGGTTTTTCTGATGGTAAAATTGGATATTTAGCCACTTTTGAAACCGACATTAATTTTCCTTCAGATACTTCTATTTCCATTCCAAGAATAAAAGAGGAATTGAATAATAGTAGAGCAAAAAGAAAAATGTTAATAATTGATAGTTGTCATTCTGGCATCGGAACTGGGAAAAGATTTTCTGAAATGAGTAAGAATTTTGAGAATTCATTGTTTTCCGATCTATCAGAAGGATGGGTCGTATTTGCATCATGTAAAAGTGATGAACAGTCGTATTTTATCGATGATAAATTTATGAGTGTTTTCAGTTATTATTTAATCGAGGGCTTAAAAGGGAATGCTGATTCAGATGGCGATTCAATAATTACAATCGAAGATTTAAGCACATATGTTACTAAAAACGTTTCAAGCTGGGCAATTAAAAATAATAAATTTCAGACTCCAAATATGCAGATGGAATTAGTTGGCACATTGAAATTTAGAATTAATAATCCTGAAATTTCAGACCCTCTTTCTAAAGAATCTGAAATCAGTATTACTGAAAGGAGTGCACAAAGTATAGCATTAGCATCAAAATTTTTCTCACCACGATGGATAGATATCTATGACGACTTCGATAACCCTACTGGACATTATGAAGAAGTGCCCAAAGGAGAGAGAAAAGAGAAAGCAATTAAAAATAAGGAAAAATTCATTAGTAGCCTATTTACAATTCTGATTAAATATTATAAACCCAGCCAGATTAAAATAAAAGAAAATGGGGAATACTATATGCCATTTGGAAAATTTGTAATTGAATCGAAAAGTCCTTTTGAAAATGAATTTAAATTGACAATCACCAATGATTTATTTACACCTGTCATCATGGATTTATTTAACTCACTTGATACTCAAAATCAATTGAAATGGAATTCAGTAGAATATACGTTCAATGGGAACTTCGATTTTGATACTATTGCAGAAATTATTGAAGAGAAAGAATATTTTATCAAGGAATATCAACTCAACCAAGATCAATCATATTTAATAGTATCACCTAAAATGAAAGGTTTAACAAAATGGACGATTAATTTTATTAATCTGCCACAAGAAGCTAGATTAGCAATTTCTAATGAAAATGGTCTTGCAAGAAAATTTTTCCAGACTATACCGATAGCCGAATTGATTGGCATTTTTTCGTCATCATTTAAAAGTTTTGATTTTTAAATTACGATTTTCTATTTCTATTGAAAAATTGCTAATGAATTTTTGTTTACACATTTTTTAAAATACGAAGTTATGACAGATTGTAGTTAGTTTATATTTAGCCAAGCCTACCGTTTCATTTGGCTTTATTCTATATTAACCAAGGCAAGCGCGGACGCGCTTAGGAATCCTCAGAAACCCCTAATAACGTAACTGCATTTGAACATAATTGTTTAATATGTTCGGTGACGAGCGCCGCACCAAGCACGCCCCCAATGGGTTCTGCCCGAATCCACCTGCGGGCGCGTACTTACTGTGGGAGGCTGAGCCTCCGGTGCTCGGACAGGATAGACAGGATTTTACAGGATAAACTATATAAATCGTATCCTGTCGATCCTGTAAATCCTGTCAAAAATGATTATGTGCCTTTTTATGCCATGCGATTTATTGATTAATATGCCGCTGTCATCTCCGGTGTAAAATTCCCCACTTTCTCCGGTTTAAATTTCCCCACCTCATTATAAAGTTTCCTCTCAACTGTCAAATTTTCTAACAAGAAGTAAGCCTCATTTTCGTGGAATTGTCAACCCATGTTTCTTTCGATCTTTAAGTCTGTAGCTTTCTCCTTTGATATTGATCGTGGTACAATGATGCAATATCCTGTCCAGCAAAGCTGCTGCAATGACCTGGTCATGGAATATCTCACCCCATTCGCCATAGGATTTATTCGAAGTAAAGATGGTAGAAGTCTTCTCATAGCGTTTGGATACAAGCTGGAAAAAGAAATTGGCACCATCGTTATCAAAAGGCAAATACCCCATCTCATCGATTATTAGCAATTTGTATTTTGCCAGAGTCCTGATTTTATCTTCAAGTAACCCTTCACTGCTTGCTTTTTTCAGTCTTTCAATGAGGATTCCTGCATTGGTAAAATATACCGAAAGACCAGCTTGAACAGCTTCAATACCAATAGCAACTGCCAGATGAGACTTCCCAACACCAGGAGGACCAAGGAAAACCACATTTTCTGCATTATAAATGAATCTTAACAAAGCAAGGTCGCTGATAACTGCTTTATCAATCGATGGTTGAAACTCGAAATTGAAATCCTCAAGTCTCTTTTTTGCAGGAAAACCAGCAAGTCTCATTCTTGTTTCCCGTGATGAGGCATCCTTGGCATGTTTTTCCTGATCTATCAAATAATCGAGAACCTCCATAGTAGTCTTTCCCTCCTTTGCAGCAATTTCCAGATAGTTATCCAGAATAGTGCTGACAGTACTCAGTTTCAATTTAACAAGGTTTGCATGAAGTCGTTCATAAGCAAGATTACTCATGATTTCATTCCTCACTGAAAGCTTCATAAACTGAAAGAGGACGTTTTTCCACATCAATACTTTCAAATTTCAATATCGATTGCCCTGGTTTGTTCATGGCAGCTTTATTTTCCTTCAGGATTTCACATATCAATCCTTTGAAATGTTCTTTGATTCTCGATACCCTGCCGCTTCCTGCAAGTATTTCATGTTCACAGACATGTTCTCCGCCCACAATAACACTAAATTTGCCATCGAATATAGCAAGTGTAGCCTCTCTGCCTGCAAATCGATATGGAACAGAATATTGATTCCCAATGTATGAAATAAAGCAATCCCTTGATATCGTCCTTGTCTCTTCATGGATAACAAGATATTCAGGAACTCCGTCTATTGGTTTTAGTTCTTCTGCTTTAAGACGTTCAAGAGGGATCTCATGTGTTGTTCCATGTATGCTGGAATTTACCCTATTTAGCCATGAGATTGACTGGGTATTAATATCTGTAACCGAGCTAAAGCTCCCGCCAAGGAAGAAATCTCTCCTAACATACCCGACTGTATTTTCTACCTTACCTTTTGTCTGGGGTCGATAGGGGCGGCATAAGCGAGGAATAAATCCATAATGCTTGAAGAAGTCCTCAAATTTGGTGTTCCATTCCGAATCGGTTGATTTTAGTGCTCTGGTTATCACTACTTGTTTCATATTATCGTAGAGTATCTCTTTTGGGTATCCACCAAAATAACGAAACGCATTCATATGGCACTTAATCAAGGAATATACGTCAATGCTTAGCGTAAATTCAATATACCTCATCCTTGAATAACCAAGTATCATGTTAAAGCAGTATAGTTTTTGAATTTTACCATCTATCCCTACTTTCCCAAATTCTGACCAGTCGACCTGTGCCTGGACTCCCGGTTTTGTCTCGTATCTTAATGTGGCAAATACTCCCCGTTCTGGCCGAACTTTTGTTACAAAATCACTGACTATTGTGATTTTTCCAGTAAAACCCATTTCCTGTATTTCTCGAAACAGTCGGACCGCTGTATAAGGCCCTTCGTTAAGCTTCTTTATGATGTAATCTTTGTAGTTATCGAGCTTGCTCTCTCTTTTTGCTCTTTTCTTTGGTTGTGGTATTGTTCTTAAATTCAAATATTTTCTTACGGTCTTCCGATCAAATCCGGTTTTATTGGATATTTCGGTAATGTTCAAACCCTGCGCATGCATCTCTTATCATAAACCATTCCTCCGTTTCAATCATTGTCTCCAATCCTGGGATTATTAACCCAAGATTGTCAACTGGGGATTTTTAACCCGGAGAAAATGCCGAATAAAGAAGAACGGTTGCCCGTCCTTCCTCTTCTAAGAACCGTACGTGAAACTTTCATCTCATACGGCTCAAGCGTTCTATAACCCTTTGATC
>VEPM01000042.1 GCA_012026795.1 Candidatus Methanoperedens sp. | reverse complement strand
CTCTCGCTTGTTCTCTTGTAAACAATTTTGCCATTTTGCTCGACTCCTATTACTTTCTTTCAAGTTAATAGAAGTTTCAACAAAATCGGTTACACTCCCTAGCTTTAGATAAGCTCGAAGCGAGAGGATTTCTTGAGAAGTCAAGTTAAAGCAGTTATGGTAAATTCTTTTTAGCTGATTGATTTACCGGTTCAAACGCTGCTGCTAAATTTGCCTGGTGATGCACATAAGCAGGAAGAATATTTTCCCAGTTTTTCAATTGAGGCAATATTCCTGACCACTTCGGCTAAACTCAAATCGTTCGACCACAGGGCTACTGACTTCTCGTCAAGTGAGCTCAGGAATATGATTTTGGAATCTACGAAAAGGAAAATCCCTCTTCCGGTAATTTTGTGTGAAGATTCCCATACTATCATCAGGTTCTTTACTGATGGGTTAATTTCCTTTTCTGGAGATTTTTTGTAGTAAGCAAGCACTCTGCATCCCCTTTCTTTTGCCTCTTGAATCATTGTGCTTACCTGTATTAGATCGTCATCTTCAGAGTTTATCAGAAGACAAAAAATCTCATGATTTGATGAATTGATTATCTCCCTGAGCTTCCTTAATACATTGGCATGCCCCCTGATACTCCATATCTCTGACTTTCCAGCAACTGTATCTTCACTATATAATGATTGTAATGTATCGCCTATCGTTTTTGAAGCATCTGCAATAGCCTGTGTCTGGTTCTTGAGGGCAAGCTCTGAGGCAAAAGAAGGGTCAATCGGCCTGTATTTTTTCGGTCTCCCTTCTTTGACGCTTACCCATCCCTTATCGACCAGAGAAATAAGAGTTGTATATATCTTTGAGTATGGTATTTCAGTCAGCTTACTTGCTTCTTTTGCAGATAAATGACCATGTTCTACCAGTTTCGTATATGCCCTGCTTTCGTACTCTGTCAGGCCCAGTTTTTCAAGCGCTTCAATTACTTTCATATTACACCTTTTTCCGAGTTTGTTTGTTGGAAAATTGATTTATAGGGAATATTACCACTTCAGGAGGTAAATAGTTTTAGTCAATATTGCTGAATAAAATATGCGCTTCAAAAAAGAAAGGAGAGTTACAGATAATATGAATAATATATACCACGTCAGAGGCTTTATTGCAATAGTAGCGTTTGCAATGGTCTTCATAACAGGCTCTACCAGCGCTGCTGAAATTAACATTGGGCTTGATAAGCTCTCACCCCAGCCTGTTGAACCAGGTCAGGATTTTGTATTATCAATAACGCTTGCGAATGAAGGCAGTGACGCAAAAGGTGTAACTATCGAAATCGTACCAGACTCACCCATTATTCTCAAAAATGATAATGATAGAGTCATCGATGTTGGCAATATTATCAAAAATGGTGCAGTCGTTGAAACATACCAGATGCATGTCAGCCCGCAGGCTGTTTCCGGGGTTTATGATATTGAATTTAAGGCACGCTGGTTAAGCAACGACCAGCAGCGTGAAGATAATAAAATTTTCAAAATCATGGTACGTGGAGTGCCGCAGCTTGTGATTTCTAATATCAGTATCAATCCTGAACTCATAAGTCCGCAGGATATGTTTAATATCACGTTTTCAGTCTCAAATGAAGGAACAGGGATTGCGCGCGAAGTACAGGTCAGTGCTGCAACAAACGACCTGCCGTTTGTTCCGGCTGGCGCTGATACAAAGATTATAAAAGTACTCAATCCCGGCGAGGTCAGTCAATTAGACTACCGTGTTCTGGTTAAAGACAAAGCTGAAATTTCATCATACTCAATCCCGATCAAAATGGAGTATAAAGATGAGAACGGAACAAACATCAGTTCCCAGAGTTTGGTAGGCGTCAGAGTTCTCGGTAAGGCAGAACTCGCAATTGCGAACATCAAAACCGAGCCGCAAAATCCGGTACAGGGCGATCCTGTCACGGTGACAATGCGTATTGAAAATTCAGGGAATGGTGATGCTAAATCTGTTAAAGTAAGCCTCAATATTCCGTTTGAAGGAACTAAAACAGCATTCCTTGGCAAAATCAAACCCAATGATGATGCACCAGCCGTGTTCAGCATCTTTGCAAACCAGAGCGGTGATGTTCCATATTCCGCCGTAATCGAGTTTGAAGACGATCTCGGCATGCACAGCATTACCGAAGCACTGAATCTGAATGTGCAAAACACGAATAAAAGCGGCTTCGTATCACCGCTCAGTGCAGTTGTAGTAGTAGTTGGAGCATGTGTTTATTATCTCTATCGCAGGAAAAAATAAGCAATGGTGGCAGGATGAGTACAATATGATGAGGAATTTAAGACAGGGTGGTATATGTTAAGTGATCTTAAAGTGTCATTATTTCTGGCATATAAATCCATAACAAAAGGCAATAAAGGTACACTTATTCTTACTATCTTTATTCTGTCTCTCGTCTTTGTAAATTTAATGTTCATAGCCTCCATTTTCCTTGGATTGACTGACACAATGGGCAACCAGGTAATTGATACACTCTATGGCAACATTGTAATCGAACCGAAAAAAGATGAAAAATATATCAATGATGTTTATTCCCTGGAACAAAAGATAAGGAGCATTCCTGGCATAGAAGGCGTCCTGGCACAATATATAACAGGAGCTACACTTTCATATAAGGATAAAAGCGGGTCGTGGAGCGTGCGCTCGGTAAATCCTGATGATGCGATGACAGTTACCATTACTCATAATTTCATGATAGATGGCGAATATCTGAGCAAGCTGGATACCAGCGAGATTATTCTTGGAAAAGAGATCCCTGGCGGGTACGGCGGTGACCAGGAGCAGCTTTCACTCGGCGGAGTCAGGGTCGGTGATTCTATTGATGTGCTCTTCAATAACGGCGTTAAGAAGAGTTACCGTGTAAAAGGCGTATTCGATGTGACTTTCACGCAGGCGAACAATATTGCATACATAAGCCAGAGAGAGATGGAATCTGTATTTGGTTTAGAGGATAAGGCATCACAAATCCTGATTAAGACTAAAGACAGGGGAAATGAAGATAGGTACGTAAAACAGCTTTCAGAACTGGGTATTAAAGAGAACATAAAACCATGGACTGCCTATGCAGCCTCTATAAAAAACATAACAAGAAGTTTTGATATGATCTCTGTGTTAATTTCTGCAATAGGGCTGTTTGTTGCGAGTGTGACTATCTTTATTATAATTTATGTGAGCACTATAAGCAAACGAAGGCAGATTGGAATTTTGCGGGCAGTCGGAATTAAGGAATCTGTGGTCATATATTCGTATATATTCCAGGCAATGTTCATAGCAATTTGCGGCACCATAATCGGGTTTTTTATTATGTTTTTTGTGCTCAGGCCCTGGTTCATCGGACACCCGCTGAAATTTCCTATTGGATTCGTTTCGCTGTTAATACTGCCTGAGAATATTCTGATAAACGCAATAAGCCTGATTGCAGTTGCATTGACTGCAGGATTTGTCCCGTCGTGGATTGCAGTTCGACAGACAATAATGGATGCTATGTGGGGCGATTAGAATTATCAAGAATGTCTCAAATGAGGCTGACACAGAAACTATCATCGAAATTAGAACTCTCACTCGAATTTATGGAATGGATGGGGTGCAGATTAAAGCTCTGAATAACGTCTCATTCGATATTAAACATGGTGAATTTACCGCGATAATGGGCAAGAGCGGAAGCGGGAAGTCCACTCTGCTGCATCAGCTCGGATTGCTTGATGTCCCTACTTCAGGTGAGATTATCATCGATGGAAAGAACGTTTTAAAATTGTCTGGGCCACAAAAAGCTAAGTTCCGGCTTGAAAGATTCGGGTATGTCTTTCAGGAGTACGCGCTTCTTCCTGAGCTTACTGCGCTTGAGAATGCCTACCTGCCAGCCATGGCGCTGGGCAGACAGAAAGAAGAGTATATGATAGCTGGAAAAGAAGTCCTGGAACAGGTCGGGCTTGGCACGAGGCAGCATCACCGTCCTCGTGAATTGTCAGGGGGCGAGCAGCAAAGGGTGGCAATTGCAAGGGCGCTGATCAACAGGCCTGATATACTGTTTGCGGATGAACCCACCGCGAATCTGGACAGCGTCTCGTCAAAACAGGTTCTTGAACTATTTCAGCGATTGAATAGTGAGATTGGGCTGACGATTCTGATGGTGACGCATGAGCCAGAGGACAGGAAGTATGTGCAGAAGGTAATCTGGTTAAAGGATGGAGAACTTGCGGAACAGGGGACATAATATGAAAAAGGAAATATTAGCATTTGTATACAAAACCCGAGGAATCTATATGCTTATTGCCATTTCAATTTCAATGGCAATAAAATTTCATTCTGGAGGAATTACAACTCTACCATTCTTTATTACAGGTGTACTTCTGGCAGCGATAGCGCAGGTATTTAGAGTTTATGTTGCAAGTTATCTCTGGGGTAGACAGGCGGTTACCGAACCAGAAGCGGAATTCCTTACGACGGTCGGTCCTTATGCTTATGTAAGAAACCCGATGTATCTGGGCAATTTCTTAATAGGCTTGTCTCTTTGCCTTGCTATTAATGAATGGTATGCTTTTGCTTTATTTATTTTAAGCTATATTTTCGTCTATTCGCTGGTTATACCTTATGAGGAAGAATATTTGCAGAACAAATTCGGTGAGCGTTATATAGAATATAAGGCCCACACAGGCAGACTTATCCCACGGCTCAACATCTACAAAAATGGTTCGAAAGTGATTCCAGATTGTAAAGCCGGTGTCCTGGGTGAAATCCATGTACCTGTTTTTCTTGCAGTATTTTTTATATTAATTTACATATTGTTTGTGAATGGACAGGTATGAAAGGAAAAATAATGGCATGGCTTTGTAACAGCCCTTTACGGACACTAATCGAAGTCCGGCTTTTGGGTCTTCCTATAACTGCTTTTCTAAGCGAAGTTTCCAATAGTATTCACAGTAATGACGTTATATTGGATATCGGGGCTGGTTCTGGTTATTTATTAAGTAATTCGTGGCTCAGTAAGATGGAAGTCGTTAGAAATGAAATTCAACTGCCGGGTTTCGGGCAACTTCACTTAACGCAGGCTTTGCGGCTCACTTCATTCGTCCAAATTCGCAAATGCTGACTTCTTGAGCCTCTAAATTAGGCGATATAGGAGCAGAAGCGGAGGCAATATAAATATTCATGACCTCTTATTAGAAATATACACATCAAATAATTTGCGCGACAGAAAAGAAATCCTATAATCAAAATCCGATGAGTCTATCGCATTGCCTGGTGGTTTTGAAAACAATGGAATAGCTAATGAATCAGTTGTGCCAAATAGTCACCACTTTCCTCTTGGCGAATAACTTTACACAACCATCCAGCCTTCATAGCATGGGCTGCCAGCATCTTCGAATCCACATGCAGCCATCCATAATGTGACCCTCTTATGCCCTTGTACTCGAATTGCAGGCGTATTTCCCCGAAATAGCGGTTATCGCGGCGGTTGGCTTCTTGGTAGGCAATGTGTACAGGATCTTTTGTATATCTGATGTCCAGAGAATTAAGCAATATCTGTCCATCCGGCTTTACTAATCTATGCATATCCCTGAGGAATGGATTGAGTCCGGATAGTGTTCCGACCATGCCTATGCCGTGACCGAGTATCAAAAGCGTATCGAACGGTTCTTCTTCAAAGCTGGAAATATCCGCGCAGCGGACATCTATTACTCCTCTTTTTCGCATAATTTCGCAGGCTCGCGGGACTATATCAATTGCACAAACAATCAGCCCTCGGTTCTGAAGAGCAATGCTGTGAGACCAACGCCTGCACCAATATCCAGTATTCGCCCATGACAGAGGTTACCATGTTGTTCTTGCTTTATGATTCTTCTAAAAAAGCTTCCTCCAAAGTTTCCTGGACATCTTTCAACCATGCCATTCTTTCTTCAAGCGTACTGATACAGACGATGTTATACATTTTTCTATGAAATTTTTTTATACCGCAAAGTTCAAAAATGCAGTTGTTCCATAATCGTTCGAGTGGATCTCTAAAAACCTTTTTCTCTCTTTCTGATGATGTATTTGATGTATTAAAAACTATAGCGCATTGAGCTTTTAGCAGTCCAATCGGAACACCTTCGCCTCCATCAGTTTCTTCAAATTCATAAGCTACTCCCGGGCGGATGACTCGATCGACCCAACCTTTTAAGATAGCAGGAGGTTGTCCCCACCAATTTGGATGTACAATAATGATACCATCAGAGATTGAAATTTCGTGACAGTATTTTTGAATAACTGTATCAACCTTTCCGTCCTTTGCAATTTCTTCAGTTGGTAAAACAGGATTAAAATTTTCTTCATACAAATCATGAAAATAAATTTCATCTCCACGATTTTGAAAAAATTTCTTTGTTACATCTGCTATAGCATGGTTTAAACTTCCTTTTGTCGGGTGTCCAAGAATTATTGATATTTTCATAGTACCTGCCTTAAGATAGAGAGAACCTTTTTCTAAATATTAACCTCATTAATAACCTTATCAAAAAATTGCATTATATGTTCAAAACGTTCTTTATATTGTAGGGCAGATTCGCGTAAAGCTTTCTTGCCATCGAGGGTAATATTGTATTGGACCTTCTCTCTTCCACCTACTGGTTCCTCGCTACTTATATACCCTTTATTTTCTAAATCTTTTAGCACTGAATAAACGTTACCTGCGGTCGCCGAGAAATATCCATGAGTTTTTTCTTTTATTAAATTACCTAACTCATACCCACTTAGAGAACTACGTTCGTTAAGAAAATACAGAACGAAAAATGCATACATTCTCAATTTCGATTGTTTTTTGTTTTCTCGTATTGCCATGTTACTATACAATATGTCACCGATAACTATATATTATTTACTGATATATCATTAATTGATATGTCATTATCAAATGTATCAAGTGATGATATACACTCACATGAATCTCCAAACAGAGATGAAATCATCCAGATAAAAAATTTAACCAAGATCTTTCAGAATCGCAGAAATATAATTGCAGTGGAAGATGTTAGTTTTGGTGTAATAAAAGGGGAGATTTTTGGCATTTTAGGCCCGAACGGCGCAGGTAAAACCACGTTGATACGGATGCTAACTACATTAATCAAGCCTGCTTCCGGCACGGCTCTTATTGCCGGATATGATATAGAGAAGGAACAAGAACAAATTCGTAACATTATCGGTGTCTGTCCACAAAACAGTACTATAGATAACCAGCTAACTGCCTGGGAAAACCTTGATTTCTATGCAAAATTGTTCAACATGCCAGATAAGGACAGGGAAGAGAGAATAAAGCAAGCTCTTGCAGTTGCCAACCTTACTGACCGCGCGGATATTCCTGTAGCATCTTTTTCAGGCGGTATGAGACGCAAACTTGAGATTGCAAGGGCATTTCTCCATAAACCTCTCATCTTATTTCTCGATGAACCTACAATAGCCCTTGATCCGGAATCACGAAGGGCGGTTTGGCAGCAGATTGGAATTCTAAATTCAGAAGGCGTAACGATTATTCTAACTACGCACTACATGGATGAAGCTGAAAAACTGTGCAATAGAGTCGCTTTTATAAACAGAGGTAGACTGGTAGCCATTGATTCACCGGAGAACCTCAAAAAGTCCCTGCCTGCAGGAGATCTTATCGAAGTGGTTATTGACAAAACCGAAGAATCCCTGATCTCAGAATTAAAAAATATTGAAAACCTTATTGAAGTAAAAATAAACAAGAACCGGCTGCAAATCTCAATAAGGAACGGTAAAAATGCCATACCTCAAATTGTGGATATAATCGGGAGACATAATGTCAGGATAGAATCTATCTCGATGCGTTCTCCTTCTCTGGAAGATGTTTTCATTCATTATACAGGTAAAAAACTTGATGCTCCATCTAATGATGCCTCGCTACGGAGGAGGATGAGATGAGCGGCACATCGGCGATATTTGAGAGAGATTTTAAGAAATTCATCAAAACTCCATTCATGATTGTAATGACTCTCATGTTCCCGGTATTTTATCTGGTCATTTTTGGCAATGCAATGGGCGGCAGTATCAACCATATCCCCATAGGCGTGGCTCAAGAGGACTCTTTTGATAATTCCACCCCACTATTTGAGTCCGCCATAGAGAAAATGAGGCAGAGCACTGTTTTTGATGTTACTGTATACTCAAATGAACAAAATGCTAAAAGGGCTCTTCAAGATGGTAAAATCAAGGCAGTTGCGGTTTTTCCAGACAAGTATTCGCGCGGAAACGAAATACAATTGTATGTGGACAGCTCGGAGTATTTAATCCCGGCAGTTGTTGATTCTGGACTAAATAACATATTAAGGAATTTAGAATTTCAGTCTCAAACAAGAACGACTAAAATTTACGGAGACGTTGATTACATTCAATTCTTTGGTGTTGGTGTGATGGTCATGGCGATTTTTATGTCCTCAATGATGGGCGGTGGAATGTCTCTAATCAGGGATAGGGAGATGGGTATAATTGAAGGATATCTCGTTACGCCTGTTAAACGTTCAAGTATTATTATAGGAACAATAGCAAGCGGAACTGTTAAAGCGCTCGTAGCAGCCATGCTGATTCTGATAGTGACTATTCCGGCAGCCGGAATAGATATAAGAAGCATAGAAGGATTTTTATTAATTCTACTGGTCCTGTTTCTTACAAGCATGGGTATAATCAGTTTTGTAGTAGCTTTTGCATCCCGCCTTGCCAGTCAATGGGCGTTTAGCTCGATTGTTAGCTTCTTAAACCTTTTACTTTTCATGACAAGCGGGGCGTTCTATCCTATCCAGGGCATGCCAGCCTGGCTGCAATATATCACATGGATAAATCCAGAAGCGTATTCAGTACATGCTTTAAGAAGCATAATCCTGAGGGACCAGGGTTTCAGCTTTATATTGTTTGACCTGGTAGCCCTGTTTATATTCACTATCATCTTTGTCACAATTGGAATTTCCAGTTTCAGGAGGACGCTAGAATGAGAATAAAACGGAGATATTATGAGAGAAATTAAAAAGATTATGGCTATTTTTGTAGTTGCTATGTTTAATGTTGTGCCGGTCTATGCCAGCACGGCATATCTACCGCAGAGTTTTGATATTTCCAATAACTATTATACAGTTTTTGGGGAACCCAATCTCACAGCCGCACTTATAGGCAGTAATGAGTTTGAAAAGGGTGAGTCAGTAACGTTATCCATGAATGTTCTTAACAGCGGAAAAATTTTCGGATTTAGAACAGAAAGAGAGCTGGACCCAGGTGACCCTGACTATTCGAATAGAAAAGAGCTTGCTAAGAAAGAGAAAAATTATGAGCTTCAAAGGATTGATACCCTGAACGTTATAGCAATACTGAGTTCTGATTCCAGTGCGCCTTTACAGGTCAAATCTGGTACCCAGTACATAGGTTCAATTCGCGGTGGGGAGATTTCCAATCCTGTGCAGTTTGCTATTGAAGTTGACAAAGATGCATCTCCTGGAATCTATAAACTCAAATTAAATCTCTCTTACGATTTCCAGCAGGATGTACAGGTTAGCGGGAATGTAACCAGAGGAGACGATATTGCCAATTTCTGGTATGATAAGCGCAGCCAAAACCAGACTATAGAGATTGAGATTAAGAAACAGGCAGAATTTGAAGTTATTAATGTGACTTCACGTGATTTACGGGTTAACAATGAAGGTTTAGTAGAGATCACGTACAAAAATATAGGTGAGGAGATAGCAAAAAATGCAGCTGCCAGAATTAATGTCATTGAGCCATTGAGCAGTCTGGACGATCATGCATTTCTCGGCACATTGGCACCAGGGCAAAAAGCAACTGCGGTATTTAAAGTCAAAGTAGATGAAAACGCGATACTGAAGCCTTATGAGATAAATAATAAAATAAAATATACCGATACTAGAGGCAAAACCGAAGTCTCAGAGGATATTATTACAAGTGTAATAATTGAACCTGCACCTCCCCTGACCGATAAATTAAAAGAAAATAGTTCGGCGCTGCTGATAACCGGATTCCTTGCTATAGCAGTTGGAACAAGACATTATTTAAAGAAAAAATCAGCAAGCGCTGGTCTCATCCATAAGTGAGACTTTCAACAGCTATCCAGTATTCAAGGATGCGCCGCGCCTGGGAGTTTCCAAGGATTACTAAAGGCAAAGCAATTTTTTAAGTTCTCCGGACATTCAAATTCCTCCATTTTGTATTAACATACAATATATATTTTCTGTGATAACATATAACAAATCTTAGAAACGGTGGAAGAATCACATTCTACCCTCGTTTACTCAGAGACCTTTTCCAGTGTTATATCGGACATTCCGTACCCTTTTACATCACTTTCCAGAATCGTATACACCTGAGCAGCCAAAAGAAGAATAAAAATGAATTAAATCCATACTGACCTTAGTCGGTCCAGAAAAAAATAGGTAAAAAACCTGCTTCTTTTTCCTCATTCTTTTCCTTTCTACCAGTCAATCTTTCATTCTTTTCTCCAATTTTTTCATTCTTATTTGGAGCCATAATTTTCCTTTTCATATTATTTTTCTCCTTAACCTGACATTTTGGTGGTTGAGGAAGCCAAGAAAACTAGTTTGCTTTCGTGGATAGGATAGGATGGACAAGGCTTCCTCATTAAACTAATACGTTTAGTAATAATATAAATGATCCTACAATTATTTAAGTTTATTTTTGATTTTAAAGGTATTATAAATTATATTTTGGTTTTTAATAGTTTTTTAAAGGTTATGTTAATGAAAAAAACACCTATATTACTTAATATTGTAACCAATTACGGTTCGAGAGTTCAAAATATAAAGGTAATTAAATGAAGCAAATATCAAAAGTATTATCTAATTATTTGTAGATTTCATCTAACTCCTGAATTAACAAGACGTTTATATAACAATATTGTTATATAACAATATTGTTATGTATTGGAACGTGATACTATATTACCAGTAGGTTCTCCGGCAATCGGTGAAGATTTTATTGATCGCAAAAAAGAGGTTGAATACATCCTTTCAGCATTGAAAAAAGATAGCTTTCTTTTAATTGCACCTTGCAGATTTGGAAAAACTTCAATTATGAAAAGGGTAGAAAAAGAACTCTTGGATAAGGATAAGATTTGTGTTTTTCTCGAAGTGGAGGATGTGTACTCTCCACAACGTTTCTTATCTGAAATCGTGATGGCACTGGTTGAGAATGAAAAAATCAATCAAAAAACATGGCTAATATCATCATTAAAAAAGGCTTTCAATGGTTCAGAGAGAACATAGATGAACTTGAAACTCCATTTTTTAAAGCTAAACTCAGGACTAACATTGAAAATGACTTAAAAGACGATTGGATGGTAAAATCCAATCAGATATTTGAACTAATAAGTGGAATTGAAACAAATATCTATTTCATTATTGATGAGTTTCCTATAGCTATTAAAAATATAGAGCAAAAAGAAGCAGAAAAATTTCTGCATTGGTTCAGAAAACTAAGACAGGTTACTAAAAATCTGAGATTTGTTTTTGGTGGTTCGGTAAGCATAGACCGTGTGGTGAGGGATCTTGGAGGAGTTAGTACTATAAATGATCTAAAAAGGGTTAGAATCGGTGGTTTCCAGAAAAATGTAGCATTAAGTGTTATTGAAAAGGTGTTCAGCGAAGAAGAGTGGCATTACGAAGAATCATTTGGAGAGAAAATACTGGCATGTACCGGAGAAATTTACATACCGTACTTCGTAGCGATAATGCTCAGTGCTTTAAAAGAAGAAAAAGATCTAAGAAGTTTAGAAATCAACGAAGAACTTATCGAAAAAGTGTATAATCGCCATTTACTCGGAAATGAAGGGAAACATTATTTTGAGCATTATTCCCAAAGACTTTGCGTTTTCTATAAAGGAACAGGAGGCATGGAAGAAAAGGCCGCAAGAGCCTTATTAAGAAGGATATGTAGCGAAAATTATTATCCAATAAATCTTGCATTTGGAATTTATAAGCAGGAAACTGGAATCGATGATTATGAAAAATTCATGGATTTGATAGCTGACCTCGGTAATGATTTCTATATTGAGTATAATCCCAGAAAGGGGCTCAAATTCTACTCCAAAATGCTGGGGGATTGGTGGAGGGTGTATTATGGCGACAACTAATGATTTAATTCTTTACAGGTATTCACCTGAAAACATGCCCCAGGAGATTCTCAGGAAGCTCTTTGTGGGAAGGGAAAAACTTCTTAAAAGTATGGTCAAAGAAATTGAAAATGCCGCACGGAAAAAAACCCCAAGATTCTTGTTAATAATTGGACCAAGAGGAATAGGAAAATCTCATTTTTTGGTATTATTATTTCATGAAATAAACAATAAGTTTGGATCTTTCCTGATCCCAATAAAACTAAGGGAAGAAGAATATTCTGTTTATCGAGCATCTGATTTATTCCTGCGAATCCTGGAGGAAAAAAAAGAGGATACTAAAGAAATCCTATCACTTGCGAATGAAGATGAGATACTTCATGCTGCTATTGAAAAACTTAAATTCATATCAAAAAAGGATGGCAAAAGATACATCATTTTTATTGAAAACCTGCATGAATTGTTTAAACAGTTAGATACTCACGAACTTCAGAAATTAAGAGCAATCTTTCAAAAAAATGATTTTTTTTCAGTTGTAGCCTCCGCACCTATGATATTCCCGGGTATATCTGAACATGATGAACCATTCTATAATTTTTTCCAAATTCAATTTCTCAGCGAGTTTTCACTTGAGGAAATAAAAAATCTAATACAGAAAATTGCTGAAGCTGAAAATAACAAGAAATTTCTCGATGATTTCAAAAAATACGAACCGAAAATTCACGGCATGTCGCACCTTACAGGGGGGAGTCCAAGGCTTGTAATATTATTTTATGAAATGATTACGAGAGGAGAACTTGAAAATATAGAGAACGCTTTTTTCAAGATAATCGACGAACATACACCATACTACCAGGAGATATTCCAGCTTTTAACAGGGCAGAGAAGAAGGATATTTGATGCGGTTATTTCCTCTGGGACGCCAATTACACCCAAGCAGCTTTCAAAAGAAACTAGATTAGACCTTCCTACAGTCACAACCCAGTTGCGCAGACTTGAAACGGATGGATATGTCATTTCAAGACCTATGGGAAGATATACTAAATATGAAGTGAGGGAGAGGCTTTTCAGGTTGTGGCGGGAGATGAGGCAGCCTTTAGGAAAAAAGAGGGTATCTATCCTTTTGGAGTTTTTACAACTCTGGTATACACCAGAAGAGCGAAAAGAACTTTTTAAAACAAAATTTGAAATGCTTGAAGCAGGCAAAAAAACAGTGCTTAAGGATCTCTGTTATTACGCTGAAATCTTACCAAGAGAATTCAAGACGAATGCTCTACTCAAACTTACACCCAAGCTCATAGAACTTGGGGAATTGGAAGAAGCCTCCCATGAAATCAAGAATATGAAGAATATTGCAAAACAGACCGGAGATAGAGAATTAGAAGGGAGTATATTGCTGTATGAAGGGCGCTTATTGCTATCGGAGAAGAGATATAAAGAGGCAATTGAAATCTTCAATAACGCGTTGACTGCCTTTGATAATGCCTTAGAAATTAATCCTAATGATGAATTTGCTTTATCGATGAAAGGCAGTGCATTAGTAAATCTTAAAAAGTATAAAGAAGCTTTAGAGTTTTTCAATATAGTTTTAGAAATCTATCCAAATAATGAATTTATTTTATTAAGTAAAGGGTATGTGTTAGAAAATCTTGGCAGGTATGAAGAAGCTCTTGAAGCCTTCAATAAAGCTCTGGAAATTAATCCAAATTATGAATTTGCATTATCAAGAAAAGGCGATGTGTTGGAAAAAATCGGTAGATATGAAGAAGCTCTGGAGGAATTCAATAAGGCAATCGAGATAAATCCGAAGTATGGATATGCGTTTTCAAGGAAAGGTACTGCTTTATTTATTCTTGATAGAAATGAAGAAGCTTTGGAGGCATTGAATAAGGCAATTGAGATAAATTCAAAGGATGTACTTGCGTTTTTAATGAAAGGTGCTGCTTTAGTTATTCTTAATAGAAATGAAGAAGCTCTGGAAGCATTCAATAAGGCAACCGAGATCAATCCACTGGATGGATCAATTGAGAACATCATAAAGATTTATCTCAACCTTGTCCTCGATGAGTTAAAAAAAGAAAACCGTGGAAATGCAGCTAAATTCATGAAAGCAGTACATGACGCAAGTGCAAAGCTGCAAGAAGATAAAGTTGCCATATTACTAATGAATTTCCTGAAAAGCGCTGCCGATTCCGGAGATTTCCAGGTTGTTAAGGCAGCAGTTGATGAGATAATAAAATTGTACGGGAATAAGTATGAGGAACGTATCAATTTTATAATCAAGGCATTGGAAATCATTAAAACTAAAGACATACAAAAATATTATAACTTACAAATAGAGGAAAGAGAGATAGTAGGCGATATTGTAAAAAGGATTACTAAATCTGATGAACTGTTGCCAGAGGAAATTAGGAGAAAGGAAAGCCGTTTAACTGATTATATTGATGCTGAATAAATATATGTTGTAATAAATTAACATTACCTCTAATGAATCCCTCACACATCGCCAGATGCGCCCAGCTCGCCATGATCCTTGAGGTCTCAGCCACCCCGAAACCAGGCAACATCGACCGCGATCACAATTATACCGACACCCGCTTTGAACACTTCCTGGCAAGCGCTGTCGGGATTTATCCGGTACTTGAGAAGGCTGCTTCCTCAGAATCCGGAGTAGGAGAGCTTATCCACGAAGCAGTAATAGAAAGCAGTAAATGGCAAAGCGGCGGAAACACGCATTTCGGGGCATTTATTCTACTTATCCCGCTTGTGATGGCGGGAAGCAGGTGTGAAAATACAACGCGCCTGAAAGAGCAGGTTCAAAAGATCGTAAAGGAAACGACTGTTAATGACGCAGTTGAATTTTATCTGGCCTTTTCAAAAGTAAAAGTGAAAGTAAAACCTGTTGATAACCTTGACCTTTCTGATACTGGTTCCATTGAAAAAATAAAAGCACAGGGGTTGACTCTTTTTGATATGATGGAGATTTCCGGAAGCTATGATATGATCGCAGAAGAATGGATAAATGGTTTTGAGAAAACATTTGAATGCGCTGCAATGATAAAAGACAAAATCAGGAAATATGGGATAAATGATGCAGTGGTTCTTACATTCATGGAGCTTTTATCAAGAAACAGAGATACATTTGTTCAAACAAAATTTGATACAAAAAAAGCCGAAGAAGTTTCGATGCGGGCAGGGAATATCTTGAATTTGAACGGCGATATAAATAGGATTATGAATGGAATTCGCAAATTCGACATCGAACTATTGAATGAAGGTGTCAATCCAGGGTCAACTGCTGATATTATTATCGCAGGATTATTTGTTTCACTTTTTGAGGGGATGAGATTTTGATAAACCTCGAAGAATTCGGAATACAGGAGGGGATCTCTGAGGTTATTTTCACAAGCATGTCGATTGAAGGAATTCCAAATGCAGCGCCTATTGGCTTGCACATGAAGAACGGAAAACTTTTTGCCAGGATATACAAATCAAACACGCTGGATAATATAATCGAGAACTCTAAAGCGGCAGCAAATATTGTTGATGACCCGGCTTTGTTTGTTCAATCTGCTCTTTCTGATATTGGACCTGAGAGATTTGATTTTGTTGAAGGATTCCCTGTCCTGAAAGGTTCCCTTGGTTGGATCATCTTTGATTGCAGGGTCAGGAAAGGTGAAAATATTTCAGTCGTTGAACTCCAGGCAGTCAAATCAAAAATATTGACGCGAAAGATCAAGCCCGTAAATCGCGGCTCCAATGCTGTTATTGAAGCAACTGTACACGCTACACGATATATTGTGTTAAAAGAACAAAAATACCTTGATCACATTGATCATTATAACACAATTGTCCAGAAATGCGGCGGCCCGGGCGAAAAGGAAGCAATGAAGCTGCTTTATGATCTGATCAGGTTATGAGAGATTTCCAAAAGGTCAAAACAGCAGTATATCGGGACTATTTAAGATTTATGTGTTTTTTAGCAGCAGCGGTTGTCTCTCTTCCCTGTGGCGTTCTTTTAATAAACCCGATCTGGATAAGATATGGCTCATAAACTTCTTCAATTGTCCTGACTTCTTCTCCTACTGATATTGCAATAGTCTTGGCTCCGACAGGCCCGCCTCCGAAATCAGTTGAAATTACACCAAGTATGCGCCTGTCTAGCTCATCAAGTCCGAGCCTGTCGATCCCGAGCATTGTGAGCGCTTTATCCGCAACATCCTGAGTGATGTTGCCTTCTGCTTTCACGAGTGCAAAATCCCATACGCGCCGAAGCAGCCTGTTTGCTATGCGCGGTGTTCCGCGGCTTCTTTTTGCGATCTCAATAGAACCGTCCCTTGTTATTGGAATATTAAGGATAGAGGCGCTGCGGGAAACAACTTCTATTAGTTCATCCACGGAATACAGGTTAAGCCTGGAAATAAAACCGAACCTGTCACGAAATGGCGAACCAAGGAGACCCACTTTTGTCGTGGCGCCAATCAGGGTAAATCGTTCAAGGGTCAATTTTATGGAGCGCGCACTTGGGCCTTCACCAATCATGACGTCTATCTCGTAGTCTTCCATCGCAGGATAGAGGATTTCTTCAATAACCGAATTCAGGCGGTGTATCTCGTCAATGAAGAGCACATCACCTTTCTTGAGCGCAGTGAGGATCGCTGCAAGATCACCTGGTTTTTCAAGAACGGGGCCGGAAGTGCTTTTGATATTTGAGCCCAACTCATGTGCAATAATATGGGCAAGAGTTGTTTTTCCAAGGCCGGGCGGGCCTGAAAACAGGATATGGTCGAGGGGTTCGCCCCTTTTCTTTGATGCTTCTATGAAGATTTTCAAAGACTCCTTGAGAGCATGCTGCCCTATAAAATCATCCAGCCTGCCGGGGCGGATGGTGAGTTCTTCTTTGTCCTCTTTTTGTGATACCGGGGTTATTATTCGCTCTTCCATTATGGTTCATT
Source organism: Candidatus Methanoperedens sp. (assembly GCA_012026795.1). Lineage (NCBI taxonomy): Archaea > Methanobacteriati > Methanobacteriota > Methanomicrobia > Methanosarcinales > Candidatus Methanoperedentaceae > Candidatus Methanoperedens > Candidatus Methanoperedens sp. The sequence goes on along the minus strand of VEPM01000042.1, from coordinate 13,544 downwards.
CCTTCAATTTCAAGAGTGCAGCCTTGATTATCGTTTCAACCTTCTGTTCGCCCCCGGAAACCGCCTCCACTGCGCGTTCGGCCGACTGCCTGGGGAATCCAAGCGAAACAAGCGCAGACACTGCATCATAATTGGCACTACTTGTAGCCGGAAGTGCGAATCCTTCCATTTTCTTTGTCATTTTATCCCTCAATTCCAGTATCAGGCGCTTGGCATTCTTAGCGCCCACCCCGGAGATGCGGGTCAGGACTTTTTCATCCTCATGGATTATTGCAGCCGCAAGCTCTTCAATTTTAATTTGTGAAAGGATATTCATGGCGATCTGGGGCCCAACCCTTGTTACGCTTATGAGAAGCTTGAACATCTCAAGTTCGCTCTGGTTTAAAAAACCATATAATGTATGTGAGTCTTCCCTGACCTGAAGATAAGTATAAAGTTTTACTTTTTCTTTCTTACCTGTGAGTTCGTGCAATATCGGTTTTGTCACATTTACCTGGTATCCGATACCTCCGACATCAATAACTACAAATCCTTCGCCGTACTGGGAAATATCACCATATATATGGGAAATCATATATTATCTCATAATATTGATATGACATAAAGCAATCGACAGGCCATCAGCAGCATCATCGGGTTTTGGTATCTCATCAAGGTCAAGGAGTCTCTTTATCATTTCTTGCACCTGTTTCTTGTCAGCCCTTCCCGATCCCGTTATTGCCTGCTTCACCTGGTTTGGGGTGTATTCAAATATTGGAATATCCTGCTTCTGTGCTGCAAGGAATACTACACCTCTTGCCTCACTGACGCTCAACCCATTAGTGACATTCTTGCTGAAAAAGAGTTTTTCAACTGCGATAGCATCTGGTTTATATTTTTCAAAAAGAGATGTTATTTCGTTAAATATTTCCAGAAGGCGCTGAGGTGTTTGTTTATCGGCGGATGTCCTGATACAGCCGTAGCTTATGGGAGTGATGTTCCCGTTTTCTGCCCTTATCACTCCAAAGCCCACAGTTGCAAGCCCCGGGTCGATTCCGATAATGATCATGGTATTTATAAAGTGTTTTATCTTTATGTGCTTTTGCCATGCCACTATTTAGTGAACGAAAGCTTTATCCGAGAATAGTTTCAACCTTTATGATGAGAGCGGGAAAATGTGAATAAGAAATAATAAGATATCCCATTCTCGAAAAGATACTATAAACAAAGGTGGAATAATCATGCCAAAAATAGTAGTCGTATATTTAAGCACATCAGGAAACACAAAAGCCATGGCAGATGCTATCGTTGAAGGCGCATTATCAAGAAATGTCGATGCTGTCGCTATGAACTTCCATGAAGCAAAAATAGAAGAAATAAAATCCGCTGAGGCGATCGCGATCGGCTCATCAACATTCTATTATAAGATGCTGCCTCCGATGGAAAAGTTCATAGACAGCTTATCAAGAGCTGATGTCAAGGGAAAAATCGGAGCAGCCTTCGGGTCTTACGGCTGGAGCGGCGAAGCTCCGGGAATGATCGCCGAAAAGTTGCGTGAAATCGGTATGAAAGTCATTGATCCGGTCCTGCGTGTACAGTATAAACCTGAGGAGAAAGATCTTGAAGAATGCAAGCGCCTGGGAAAAGACCTTGCTGAGAAACTAAGAAAAGCCGGACCTGATAAATAAATTGTTCTGCGATAAACATTAGTATCAAAAATTACCATATTAAGAGCTAATGTGGACTATAATCCAGGAACAATTTAAAAACCACCCTGCCCAGGAAAAGGTGATCAGGTTGCTTCTGGAAAGAGGTTTCCAGATAAATGTACAGGGCAGGGTAGTTTCAGGCGGTATCGAAATACCTCACACACAGATCGCAAATGAGATAGAAGTTGATAGGAGAGTGGTTGACTCAACATGTGAAACTATTTCAAAGAATGAGAAACTGATGCAGATATTCCGGAATGTCCGCACGATACCTTTTTTAAGGGATGTGGCTCCACTACTGGGTCTTGGTGTGATAGTCATTGCGCCTGACAATGCTGCCCGCAAAGGTCTCCTCGGTGCGGTCGCAACAGCCGTATCAGAGCACGGAGTAATTATCAGGCAGGCCGTATCTGATGACCCCTACCTTACAGAAAATCCCCAGCTTACAATAATAACAGAAGGAAAAGCAAGCGGTGAACTTCTGGATTCGCTTACCAGAATAGAGGGCGTAAAGAGCGTGACAGTGTATTAGACGCTGTTTGTGTCATTATAGTTCCTAAATCTTAGTAATATGAATAATGCCATTTCAACCGATTATTTTACATCTTCGCAACAGCAGAAATCATATGCCTTGTATACAATTTCCCTTTGAACCGCTTTTCTTTTCGTGATTCAGTTATATTACAGGAAAAATCACTTAATAAGTCTTCCATTTCGCTTTTATCAAAATAATGATAAACTATATCGTTTTTCCTCGAAAAAGTATCCGGTTCAACCTCGATGCCTCCATATCGCATATCATCTTTCCCGAACACTTCAAGGAACAAAATACCTTCTTTTCTTAAAATGCGTCGAAATTCCCTGATTGTAAATTCCCTTTCTATCAATAAGAGATGCTGCAGCACACCATAACACCAGATGATATCAAAAGATTGATCCATAAAAGGCAATTGGAAAATATTCGCAGCTATGATACCTATATCAAGTTCACGGGTTTTGCTGCTTTCTCTTAACATTTGCAGGGCCTTAAATGAAACGTCCACGCCTACTACTTCAAATCCCCGCATCTTCAAAGGCAGCGAATATTTGCCGCTTCCGCAGCCTGCATCAAGCAGTCGCCCTTTTTTTAAACCATGATCCAACAGTTCAAGTGAATAATGACCTTTCCAGATACTTTTTCCATACTCATCTTCCCATGCTTTGATGTGATGCGCCATAGCTAAAAATTTTTATAGTCAAATATTATGTTCCTGACTATAACTGTAACTATTATGATACATGGGGATTATATTTGCATGATGAAAACAGCAATGACAATAGCAGGTGTGGACCCCGGGGGCGGGGCGGGAATAGCCGCAGACCTGAAGACGTTTGCAGCACTCGGGGTTCACGGAACCTGTATCATAACATCGGTTACTGCCCAAAATACACTGGGCGTTCTTAATTCCTTTGACTTGCCAGCAGATTTCATTGAAGAACAATTCGATGCTGTTGTAAGTGATATAAGAATTGATTACGCCAAGACCGGTATGCTTTCATCACCTGAAATTGTAAGAGTTGCAGCCAGGCTTGTAAAAAAAGAAAAACTGCCTCTTGTTATTGATCCTGTAATGGCTGCCGAAGCAGGTGGAACTTTGCTGAAAAGTGAAGCAATTCAGGTTTTAATAGAGGAACTCCTGCCTCTTTCTGAAGTGGTCACTCCTAATATTTCAGAAGCGCAGAGGCTTTCCGGCATAAAAATAAGAGATATCTCAGACGCCAGTAAAGCTGCAAGGATAATTTCAGAACTTGGCGCTAAATCCGTTATTGTTACAGGTGGACATCTTAAAGGAACGGACATCCTTTATTCAAATGGGGAATTCATCCAGATTAAAGGAAAATTGATAAAAGGAGGTACCCACGGCTCCGGATGTACGCACTCGGCTGTCATTACAGCACAACTTTCAAAAGGAGCGACCCTTATAGAGGCTGCTCACTGTGCAAAGGAATTCGTAGAACAGGCAATAACCCTGAGCTTTAAAATTGGGAAAGGAGCAGCCCCGGTAAATCAAATCGGGCATATTCTTACCGATGCCCGGAGATTCAATGTTATCAGGAATATAGAACAAGCCCTTGACTTGATCAAAAAGAGCCAGGGATTTTCCAACCTGATCCCTGAGGTTGGATGTAATATCGCTATGGGTATCCCCGATGCTTCTTCAGTTTCAGATATAGCCGCAGTTTCAGGAAGGATCGTCCGTTTGAAAAATGAACCTCACGCGGTAGGATGCATTGCTTTTGGCGCAAGCAGTCATATTGCCAGGATTGTATTGACCGCCATGCATTACAATGACATGATAAGAGCTTCAATGAATATCCGGTATTCAGAGGAGGCGCTTTTTGCATGTAAAGATCTTGGTTTTTCCATTGCGTCATTCAGGAGGGAGGATGAGCCTGAAGGTGTATCTACTATGGAATGGGGGGTATCGGATGCAATAAACAGAGCTAAGAAAGTGCCTGATGTTATTTATGATAAAGGCGGCGTCGGAAAAGAAGCAATGATAAGGCTTCTGGGGCGCAATGCCGTGGAAGTGGCAGGAAAAGCCACAAAGATAGCAGGTTTGATGAATAAATGAAGAAATTTTGAAGGCCAGCATTATCCTTATAAACCCAATGAGCATAATAGTTCATCCAGTACTTATTTATATTAAATTATAATTCCGGACAAATATGATATTCGAAAAAATACCCACAGTTCCCACAGCCGAAGAACTTCTTGACAAATCCTACAGCAGAGCAACCCGGGCCAAACGAGGAAAGCAGATCCTTGACAGGAAATCCAAGCTTCAGGCTGAAGAATCAATGCTTCTCACAGCAGCAAATATACTAAGCGACAATCTTACCCATATAGTCAGGAAATTCCCGAGCCTTGAACAGCTGCCACCTTTTTATCTTGAGCTTGCAGAGGTATTGGTGGGTGTCGAAGAGATGAAAATGAACCTGGCCTCTGTGCAATGGGCTGGTGAAAAAGTAGGAGCCCTGGCAAGAAAATATGTCGGTATCATGAGAGAAGCCGATGATCCAAAACCGGTGCGAAAACAGGCATTTGGAAGGATCTCATCTATTGTCGAAAGTGTTGATGGCAACCTGCGCTTCCTTAATGAAGCACGTAACAAGCTAAGAAAGCTTCCTGCTATAGATGAAGGGCCTGCTATCGTTGTTGCAGGCTACCCGAACGTAGGGAAGTCAAGTTTCGTGGCACTTGTGAGCAGTGCCCATCCTGAGATAGCTCCTTATCCCTTCACGACGAAAGGGCTGGCTGTAGGGCATTTTACACGAAATGGGATACGGTATCAGGTAATTGATACTCCCGGGCTTCTTGACAGGCCGCTTGAAGCAAGAAATGAAATAGAACGTCAGGCAATATCTGCACTAAAACATGTCGGAAAAGTAATACTTTATATTATTGACCCGTCTGAGACATGCGGTTATTCTCTTGATATCCAGATACATCTTCTTGAAGAGATAAAGAACAGGTTTGCAGTGCCATTTCTTATTGTTGCGAACAAGAAGGATATTTCAGTTACGGAAATCGGCGATATGAGTATGTCTACATTAACTGGTGAGGGCGTCGATGCAGTACTTGAGAGATTGCTGGAAATGATGCCTTTGATTGATCCATTCTAAAAATAAAAAAATAAAAGGAGTTTTTATATTAACTCCTTTTGTCCTGCAAAATATTGAATATCTATTTCTTATCCTCATCAACTACCTTATATTCAGCATCCGTTACTTTCTCATCCGTCTTAGCTTCCTGTTGACCTGCCTGCTGCTCACCCTGCGGTTCTTGCTGTGCCTGTTGTTGCCCCTGTTGTTGCTGAGCCTGCTGCTGGTATAATAAGGTGCTGATAGCGTGCATCTCTTTTGTAAGGTCTTCGATTGCTGATTTTATCCTGTTCACATCGTCGCTCTTGATTGCATCCTTCATATTCTCAAGAGCTTTTTCGACTGTCTGTTTCTGGTCGCCACTGACTTTATCTCCGAGCTCTTTAAGGGTCTTCTCTGTAGTGTATACAAGCGTATCAGCCTGGTTGAGCAGTTCCACCTTTTCTTTTCGCTTTTTGTCTTCCTCTGCAAATTTCTCAGCGTCTTTTATCTTTCTGTCTATTTCATCAGAAGCCATCTTAAGGGGCGCTGTTATCGTCATCTTCTGCTCTTTACCCGTTCCAAGGTCTTTTGCGGTTACATGAAGGATACCGTTAGCATCGATATCAAAAGTAACCTCTATCTGCGGGACCCCGCGTGGTGCTGGCGGAATACCTACGAGATTGAACCTTCCAAGTGTAACGTTATCATATGACATAGCTCTCTCTCCCTGCAGGACATGGATTTCAACGGTTGTCTGGCTATCAGCCGCTGTTGAGAATATCTGGCTTTTTCGCGTCGGGATCGTGGTGTTCCTGTCAATGAGCTTTGTCATTACATGGCCCAGCGTTTCAATACCAAGTGTCAGAGGTGTAACGTCAAGAAGAAGAATGTCCTTCACTTCGCCTGCAAGCACACCTGCCTGGATAGCTGCGCCCATCGCCACGCATTCCATGGGATCAACACCACCTTCCACTTTCTTGCCAACATAGTCCTCTACGAATTTCTGTACTATTGGCATTCTTGTAGGTCCGCCAACAAGGATAACTCTTTTAATATCATCCTTTGTAAGTTTTGCATCAGATAAAGCCTGCTCCATTGGCGCACGGCATCTATCTATAACAGGGCGTATCACTTCTTCAAGTTTTGACCGTGTCAATGCCATTGTCAGGTGTTTGGGACCGCTGGCATCTGCTGTTATGAATGGCTGGTTTATTTCAGTAGTAAGTGATGTGGAAAGCTCAATCTTTGCTTTTTCTGCTGCATCCCTTAATCTCTGGTTGGCAACCCTGTCTTTTCGAAGATCAATACCGTGTTCTTTTTTGAATTCCTCAGCAATATAATCCACCAGCCTGTTATCCATGTCTGTGCCGCCAAGCTGCGTATCCCCTGCAGTGGACTTGACTTCAAATACGCCGCCGCCCAGTTCCATAATGGTCACATCAAGGGTGCCTCCCCCCAGGTCGAAAACCATGATCTTCTGGTCCCCTGCCTTGTCAAGACCGTACGCAAGGGAAGCAGCTGTGGGCTCGTTGATGATCCTCACTACCTCAAGTCCTGCAATCTCTCCTGCATCCTTGGTTGCCTGTCTCTGGTTATCATTGAAATACGCTGGCACTGTAATTACTGCTTTTTCTACCTTCTCACCAAGAAATGCCTCTGCATCCTGTTTTATTTTCTGCAACAGGAACGCTGAAAGTTCCTGCGGCCGGTATTCCTTGCCCCGGAGGTTATATTTGTAGTCAGTACCCATTTTTCTCTTGAATGCATAGGCTGTGCCTTCAGGATTTGTTACTGCCTGCCTTCTTGCCGCTTCCCCGGTTAATCTCTGGCCATCTTTTGTGAATGCCACATATGATGGAAATGCCTTTCCTCCCAGGGATACACCCTCTGCACTTGGTATAATCACTGGTCTATTCCCCTGCATGACTGCAGCTGCTGAATTGCTTGTACCCAAATCGATTCCGATTATTTTAGCCATTATTTCACCTCATTTTCTGTTTCATCATAAGATTCTTTTTCTGATTCCTTCTTTTTCGATACTCTTACCTTAGAATAACGAATGACTTTCCCATTTAACATGTAACCTTTTGCAAATTCTTCAAGTATTATGTCCTCTGCCTGGTCATCTGTAAGCGTCTGCATCATAGCTTCATGTCTTGAGTGGTCGAATTTTTCACCAAGAGCTTTAATGGGGACAAGACCGTTTTTTTCAAGCACGGCCTTGAATTTCTTATATACAAGTTCCATGCCTTCGACCAATTTATCCGTGTTATCAGCTTTTTTGGCGTTTTCAATTCCCCGCTCAAGACTCTCAAATACATCTATAAATTCCTGTATTAGCTTTTCATTTGCGTATTTTACAAACTCATCCCGCTCTTTGATGTTTCTCTTTCGGAGATTATCGAATTCCGCATTCAGGCGAAGACACCTGTCTTTTTCTTCTGCGAGTTGTTTTTTTACAATACCTAATTCTTTATCGAGTTTTTCTTCTGTTGTTTCAGTTATCTCCTCTTGCGCTTCCGGGGATTCCACTCCTGCTTCTGTTTCCCCTGCATCCCCTTTATTATTGTTTTTACTTGTTTTCAATTAACGACTCCATCCAGAATTAAAATTAAATTTCAGATCCATGCAACACAACACCACTTTCCCTAAGATATTATGTTAATTTGAAATTCATTCTATATAATGTTAGTCTTCTCCCACATCAGGGGCCTGAATACCATCATAATAGTCCGCCGTATGTTCGGGTTTGACATCCATCATGCCTGTTTCTTTTGCTGTCAGGATATCGTTGATCCTCAGGATCATCACTGCCGCATCAGTTGCCGACTTGATTTCCTGGGTTTTTACACGAAGAGGTTCAATTACACCGATTTTGAGCATGTCTTCTGCTTTCCCTGAAAAAACATTCAGTCCCACGTTTTTTGCGCCTTTATCATGCTTATTCCTGAGCCCGACTATAATATCAATCGCATCAAGACCTGCATTTTCTGCTATGGCTTTGGGTATTTCCTCAAGCGCATCCGCATATGCCATTATCGCTAATTGCTCCCTTCCTCCGTATGTTGTTGCGTATTTGCGCAGTCTTGTGGCAATCTCTATTTCCGGTGAGCCGCCTCCTGCTACGATTTTTCCGTCTTCTATGACAACACCAACTACACGCAAGGCATCATCAAGGGCCCGCTCCACTTCATCAGCAACATGCTCTGCGCCGCTGTAGATCAAAATAGATACTGCTTTTGGATTCTCGCAGCCCTCTACATAGACCATTTTATAATTGCCAACGCCCCGCTCTTCTACAAGAGCTGCTTTTCCAAGATCCGTTGCTTCAACGCCGTCCAGTTTTGAGACTACACGGGCTCCTGTGGCTTTTACAAGTTTCTTAAGTTCTTCACTATTGCATCTTCTTACTGCAAAGATACCTTTCTTTGCGAGGTAATGCATACCGATATCATCTATGCCTTTTTCAGTAAATATGACGTTTGCGCCGCTTTTTGCTAAGGCTTCGATTTTCTCTTCTACAAGCTTACTCTCTTCAAGCCTTGCTTCGGAAACGAGTTCCGGAGACGTTATCTTTAGCGTTGATTTAACCTGTGTCTTCTCTACTTCTATTCCGGTATCAAGTGCCGCTATTTTTGCATTCTCAACACGCTTTGGCATATTCTTATGCGCCCTTGCTTTGTCAATAACAAGCCCATGAATGAATTTTGTATCTTTTATGCTGCCGCCGCGCTGGTGTATAATATTGATATTTTCCTTTATGTTAACTTTTCCGCCTTCTTTAATCGATCTGGCGGTCTCGACACATAACCTGACGAGTGAATCAAGAGCAAGGTCTGCACTTTTCCCGGTAAGAGCTGTTTTTGCGATGTTCTCAAGCACTTCATCAGAAGCATCAATAGCGATCTCATCAAGGATCTCAAGAGCTTTTATTGACGCAAGGCTGTAACCTCTTGTGATCATTGTGGGATGAACACCCTGTTCAACAAGAGTATGGGCTTTATTTAATAACTCGCCAGAAAGAACGACTACGCTTGTTGTTCCGTCGCCAGCCTTATCTTCCTGTGTGCGTGCAACTTCAACCATCATTTTTGCAGCCGGATGCTTTATATCCATTTTTCGCAATATTGTGGCACCATCATTGGTGATAACGACATCCCCTACAGCATCAACAAGCATTTTGTCCATGCCTTTCGGGCCAAGTGTTGTTCTTACTGCATCTGCTACCGCTTTTGCTGCTGAGATATTAAATCCCAGCGCATCTTTTCCCTGTGTTCTTGTGCTATCCCTGTCTAATATGATAATAGGCTGTCCGTTTAACTGTCCTGCCATAATGAGTTACCTCCAAAATGAAGATGTTTCTAAGTGTTTGTAGTTCTATAAATAATTTGCGCGTAAAAAGCACTGATTTTCTTTATTTTTTATGAAAATCGGAAGAAAAATATATCTATACTGTACACGATTTCATTATTTATTAGGAAACTTTGATCTTTTGTCTTCTTTCCTGCAACAGGTCTATAAATTCGTCTTTATCATTGAATTTTTCAAGCTCTTTATTATCAATAACAACAGTCCCTTCAATATTCTTTGTTTTACTCACTCCCTGGATAATTAATAGCGACTGGGTCCCGGCGACTTCTGATATACTGCTCATCAGATGCGCTTTCTTCACCATAGTACGTGAGTATTCTGCCACCCCTGTTAATATCGTAGCATCCTCATCTCTTCGGTTTGAGGACTGCGATTGTGATACTGCGTCAAATGGCGCCTGTGAAATAGGCATGACATTAAAACCCATATCCTGCAGGATGGAGAATACATTTGAATGTTCCAGTGTCATCTCCTGTTTTTGCGTATCTTCACGATAAAGTTTGTCAAATAAGTTGACTGAAACTGTAAATCCCCGGTCCATTAATTCTTCAAGCTTGACAGCTACATCAACACTTGCTGCCATTTCCCCGTCTTCATATTTGCTTATCGTTCTTCTCGAAACGCCAAGCATGGAGGCAAGAGCACCGAGGGAGATGTTTTTCCTGATACGTTCCTCTTTAAGGATATTTCCTTCAATATTTACATATAAACCGCCATGTTCAGCATATATTAGTGGCGGCAGATCATCAATAAAATAATCCTGCATCGTTTTTATGTCAAATGCGGGAACCCCATACCTGAAGTATACTACGCCTGTTTCCAGTGAATGATCACGGGTTTTTTCGCCAATGACTATTGGATATCCATGCAGTTGTTTCGAAAGGATCTGCATTTCCCTTGTAGTTTCTTCATTCAGGCCATCGATGTTGGAAATTACTTTTATCAATAGCAATAAATTATCTCTTCTTACTGCTATATCAAAACTCCTGGGACGGGTGTCACAACGTTCTGAAATGATAAAGCCCGCACGGGTCAGAATGACAAAAGCCCTATTTATGAGCGACTCTTTATTCATTAAATTTTGATTGTTTCTTCATCTATATAAAAGGTTGCCAATAATTTTTATATAAGTATGTATGTGTGAGGGTTATGATTATAGGACTCGATGACACCGATTCAAGAGACGGCATGTGCACGACCTATCTTATGGCGGTGCTGATCGGAAAACTCAATGCTTTCGGGCATTTGAAGGATTATCCGCTTCTTGTTCGCCTTAATCCGAATATCAAATACAAAACACGAGGCAATGCAGCATTGGCCATATATATTGAACTCAATGACCGAAATGATGCACAAAAAGTCAGGGAGCTTGTAATTGGTACGGTTGAAAGAATGGCCGTTTTTTCCGAAGAAAATACAAATCCGGGAATCGTTTTTATCGAAAATCCAACACAAAGTATGACAAAAGACCTTTCCGGATTTTCCATGCGAGCTGTCCGGGATGTATTGGAAATTCGTGAAGCAAAGGAGATATTAAGTCGCCATGATATTGCACACAGGGGATATAAGAATGAAAGAGGTTTAATCGGAGCACTCGCAGCGGCTGGTTTTGCATTATGCGGCCTTCCTGATTACACATATGAGCTTATTGCATACCGCGAACCAACAAGCTGGGGCTCATTGCGTGAAATTGATTCCGGATCGGTATTTGCAGCAGATGCTGCAACGTATCCTGATACGTGGGATACGGTTGATATCGAAAATGAACGAATAGTTTTTGCTCCTCACTCGCCTGATCCCATTCTTTTCGGAATACGAGGAAAAAGCGAAGAAGCCGTAAGACGTGCGTTTTCGATGATAAAAAGCGAGCCTGTGGAACGGCATGTTATTTTTAAAACGAACCAGAACACTGATATGCATCTTATCAGGGCAAATATCCATGAAGCTGAGGAGGATCGCTCTTATATTCTTGAAGGCATTGTCAGCAAACCCCCAAAAACAATAACCGGAGGGCACATCATCTTTGAAATTTCAGAGAACGGCGCGTCCATTGAGTGCGCAGCATTTGAACCTACAAAAGGTTTCAGGCGCATTATCAGGGAACTCAGGGCAGGGGATGAAATAAGAGTCTTCGGAAGTGTTAAAGATAGTACTCTTAACCTTGAAAAGATCAAGATCGATCGATTGAATATGCAGGAATTGAGAAATCCGGTGTGTTGCGATAAACGAATGAAATCTATGGGAAAAGGCCAGGGTTATAGATGCGAGAAATGCGGCGCAGTGAAAAAAGAACAGGTGGTAGAGACCTTACAGAGAAATATTTCACCGGGGTTTTATGAAGTTCCGCCATGCGCAAGGCGACACCTGTCAAAGCCGCTTGTCAGATTTTCATTTTATAGTACATAAAATAATTCGACAGATTTTCACGGATTTTTATATTTCAATCACCGGCGGTGACATTCTCTTGTGTCCGCTTGATGAGATTCGTGCCTCCAGTTTATCAACAATTCCGGACGGAAATTTGTCTTTTATCCCGGATATGTTCTTTTTTTCATCGACAAGCATGGTGAGTATCTGATCGGCCATCTCATAGGACACGCCCAGTTCACTTTCATCGGTTTGCCCGGGCCACAGTCCTGCTGTTGGTGTTTTTTCGATTATCCGGGAAGGAATACCCATGTATTTTGACAGGCTGCGCACCTGGGTTTTATAAAGATCCCCAATCGGTTCGATATCAACGCCACCATCTCCGTATTTTGTAAAATATCCGAGAAGGAGTTCTGTCTTATTCCCGGTCCCGACCACCATGCGGCCCATAAGGTTTGCATAATAATACAATATGCACATACGTATTCGCGCTTTCAGGTTGCCGTTAGCTGTTTTTGCCTTGCTGTTAAAAATGGGAATTGCGGATGAAAACGAAGCAAGAACAGGAGATATTTCAATTATTTTATATTCAATGCCAAGGATATTGGCGACCTCAATGGCATCATCAATATCCTGCTTTGATGAGATGCCTTTTTCCGGGAGCAGCAAGCCAAGGACATTTTCCTTGCCAAGGGCGGAAACTGTAAGGTATGCAGTCAATGCGGAATCTATACCTCCGCTTAAACCGATGACAGCCCCGCTTGCTCCTGATCCTGTGACTCTGAAGCTTATAAAAGCAACAATTTTATCTTTTATTTCAGGATAACTTATATTTTTCATGCTACCTAACAGTTATTAAGACTCAGTACTTTATAAGTTTATTGAGTTATTTATGAGCTTGTAATGAGGAAAGCTAATAAAAGAATTTACACAGAATCTGATGCAATAGAAAAGGCCCTGCATGAATATTGCACGCGCTTGAAAAGAGATTCAATCCAATTTGCATTATTCTCTATGGCTCCAGAGCTAAAGGGACTTTTACAAATACCAGCGATATAGATATTATAGTAATAAGCAATAACTTCGAACAGGATTTTCTATTCAGGATAAAGGATTTGATAGATTCAAATACTTCATCTTTTCATATTGAACCTCTTGGTTATACTCAATCTGAGTTTGAAATAATGCTTGAATCATACAGAATTACAGCGCTTGATGCAATAAGTGAAGGGATACCATTATTTGGTGCTGAATACTTCAACAGTTTGAAGGATAAACTCAGCGAACTTGAAAAAAATGGACTCTATAAAAGCAAAACTTCATGGCATATTCCAGTCGCTGTGATGGGGTAATGTTAGAAATCAATTTATAAAGGATTTTTCCATTTCAAATATTACTTCGTATGAAAAATCTATCCCGTCCATTCAGGTTAAACGTGTATAAAACAGATTACCTTAATAAATAATTTAGGTAACTTGATAAGTTTTCTAA